>NZ_JBWKDW010000018.1:181135-191149 GCF_056435735.1 Streptomyces sp. NPDC043878 | reverse complement strand
TCCGCGGCCTCCAGCCGGATCCGCTCGCGAAACGCCTGCCGTCCAGGCGTCAGCCCACCACCCTGCGGATATCTCACACAACCGGCATACCGCGACGATCACACATCGTCAGCCCCCGGCGACAACACGCCGCAAAGGTCAGTAGACCCTCACCCGCCGCGACTCCGGCTCACTTCTTGCGGCGCCTGCTCGCCCTCTTCTTCAGCTCGGCTTGGCCGCGCTTCGTCCAGTCACCTTGGTGGAGGTAGCAGCGCGAAGTGCCCCTCACTGTCTTGTTCTGGCAGCGACCGCCGACCGCCGTTGGCCAACCGCACTTCCCTTGCTTCCACTCGCCCACCGTCTACCCCCGGTAGTCCAGCTCACCTGTCGACAACCAGCGTGCGTGACCGCGCATACGTGGGGGAGGGCGCATGGCAGGCGGCACCCGGGTCCCAGGCGCACGCGGTCAGTACATCCAGCGCATCTCCTGGACGTGCACGCTTTCCAACTGTGGTGGTGGGCTGTGTGCAGGGGCGTTCACCTGCGTTCATGGGCGGCCCGCTCGTGGGTTGCAGCCGACTCGCGGTCTCGCCTGAACGGTCGTGAACGGGGCTGAATGAGACGGAAGCTGAGACGGAGCCGAACCGGAGAGCGCCATGTCAGACCTGCTGTGCAGGATCTCCGGCATGGGATACGAGCTTCACATGACGCGAGCCTCGCACGGGCTGGAAAGCGAGGACTGCACTATCACGCTTCACGAGTGGATCGACTTCGCGCACAACAGCGCAGTCCTCCGGGAAGAGGGCTACCTCGACCTCCACGGCGTGGGCCGGCAAACCGGTGTTCACCTGAGGCAGTCCGGCCGGCGTCGCGGTCGGGCACCCACTGGTTCGATGGACGAGTGACCTTGTCCGGGGCCCACGCACCGGGTGAGGACCTTGTCGGCCTGTCCGACCTTGCGGCAAAGCTGATCGGCGATGACGGGGAGCGGCGCTCGGGCTCCGTTGGGTGCAACGACGGCGAGTGCTGAACTTGGACTTCGCCGAGTTTCTCGACCGCCTGCCGCAGGTTCGCAGCCCATTGAGGCCAGCGCCCCTGACTTCGGCCTCGTAGCACGTGCAGCACTGGGTCTCGACTGAAGGGCATACAGATTATCGCTACTGCTGCCCGCTGGGTCCCCACCTCATAGCGGCGTATGCCGTCGCTACGTCCGAGCAGCAGGGTAGCGCGCGCAGCGGCGGAGTCTTCAAATCGACACCGCAGAACATGAGACGTACCCTTATATGCGGGGGCAGTAATGGCTAATAGGCCATAACCGGCCCGACGACGGCGGGGTGAAGGTTGCACGCCATCTCATACCGGAACATCGTTGCCGATCAAATATGGGATGCATTTCAGGTGCGCGCGGGCCGCTCGTATCCGGCGCCACGTTAGCCGAAGTAATGTATAGGAGTATGACTTTCTAGCCGTGCAGCTTGACCCCTTCCCCGCCGCCGGTACGGAAATTCTTCTTCAGACAGTCGAGCATTTCTCGATGGAGATGATGGAAATGACGCATCCGTCAGACGACTCAATGGCTGGAACAGGATGCGCTGGCTGTGAAGGAGCGTATCCCGTCACGGAAGCTCCCCACCGGTCGGAGCAAGAATTTCGGTCTCTCTGGTCTCATCGGCAACCGGTAGAACGTCAGCGGCCATTGACGCCTGAAGCTCCGTTCCTTCTCGATGGAGAGTTGGTCGAGGACTTTGAGCGTATGAACGCCCAATATCCTGGGCCGCTGTACATGACGCCCGTGGAGTACGGCTCTTCCTTGGCCGTCGCAGCCTTTGTCGACCGCAAGGAAATGCTAGCGGTGGCCGGCAAGGCAGGAAGGTTGCAGGGCGTCATCAGGGGAACTGCCACAGGCCTCTGCCCTCCGGAGGGATCGCCTGCCCCCACCAGACTAGTCGTCAGAGACGAGACCCTCCTGAGGGGCGTGGGTTTGTCTCTTCTGCCTGAGGTGTTTGTTCCAGACTTGAGCCGCGAACCTCGAAGGTCGTATCTCAACTGGGACAATGCCACCCGTTCCATCGATGTATGCGGTTACCCGTACTCCATGTACGCGAACACAAACTTCCAGGGGGACGAGTACTTCATCAATTTCCGTTGCAGCTTTACGGAACTGGGTCAGTGGGACTTGAGGATTTCATCCCTGAAAAACTGGGGAACGCTGTATCCAGACGTGTAACCAGTGAGGCAATTTACGACGGGCTGGGGATGTAGGCATCGACCCGTGAGGGAGCGGTGTCTCGGTAGTGGCTCCCGGGGCACCGTGTATCACCTACCCCAACCCACCACTTACCCCATGCTCCCCCCTGGGCCGCGAGCGCTCCACTGGCTGGGTCGACGGCACGGGATGGGAGCTCCCCGCCCTCGCCACTAACGGCCAGCACTCGCGAACGGCGCCCCCGCCATCCTGAGCCTGAACGCCCCCGCCGGAGGCGTGTCTTTGACCTGCGGGTGACTTCCTCGCTTGTGTCCGCTGCACGTAGCGGGCCGCAGAGGCGGCGCGCGCCCGCGCTTGCGCGGGCCTGGATGAAGTGAAGAAAGTTATACCGCGCTGGGAGCACGACGGGTTTTCAGCAGCGGGATTCGTTCAAAACAGACGTGCGCTGACCTGCTCGTTTGGCACCAGGAAGACGGCACTATTGACCCCTGCTGGCCACGAGCCTGCACGAGTCGCGCTCAAGCCGCGAACCGAAGCCTCTCAGGTGCCGGCGTGCGGTCCGCGAATCCGTGATCAGCCGATCGTGCTGCCCGCTGCGCGAGCCAGCCAGACACACGTGGTCCGCCGTTTACTGCCGCGCCCTCCCGAACGGTGCGAACGTGCGAGAAGCCGTGCGCAAGGTAGTACCGCTGGAGTTCGTCGTCCAAGCGTCCAGGCGGAGCCACCGTGCGCCTGCACGGAGCGCACGGTCGCTCGCCCAGTCGAGCAGTCGGCCGCCGAGGTCCTGCCCTGCGTATTCACGAGCGATGGTGAGCTTGTTGACGAACATCGACGGTTCGGTCAGTTCGTCGTCGGTCCACAGACCTTCCTCGGCGTCCGGGGTGAGCGTCATCGTTCCGGCCGTCGTATGCCCGTCCCGGAGCATGAACACCGTCCTGGCCTCGATCGTGGCCAGCAACTTGTCAGCGGGGTACGGACGGCTCCACTGGTCGGACCCCAACCCCGCAACCAGGCCGCCGCCTCTTCGCGGAGGGCGAGCAGCTTGGTCACGTCGTGCGGTTCTGCGAGAGTGATGATCACGCGTTCTCGCTTCGGGCTGACAGCTCGCCGATCTCGTAGTTCATACGGTTCAGGTTCCCTCGGAACGTCGTGATCGTGCAGTGGATCGGACCCTCTGCGGAGTAGCTGGTACGCGTCCAGAGCATCACCGGTACACCAGAAGTCCAAGAGTTTCCCCGACGGACAGAAGCGACTCGCTGAGAAATGGCTGTCCGGGATCGAAGCGGACATGACGCGAGGGCAGTACATCGACCCCCGGGCCGGCCGCCTCACCGTGCGGCAGCATGCGGAACGGTGGTTGGCCTCCCTCACCATGGACCCCGGCACCTTCGTGAGCACCGAGCAGCGCATTCGTCTGCACGTCGTGCCGCATCTCGGCAGCCGATCACTCGACTCCCTGCGCCCGATCCACATCCGTGAGTGGCTGCGAAAACTCCAGGACGGGCGAGTGGCCCCGGCTTATCAGCGCGTCATCTTCGCGAACCTCAACGCGATGTTGGCGGCGGCCGTGGATGACCGCCTGATCCCCCACAACCCGTGTCGTTCGGCATCCGTGAAAGCGCCCAAGCCAGAGCCTCGCCGGATCGTGCCGTGGCCGCCTGAACGTGTGCTGGCGGTACGTTCGGCCCTTCCGGAGCCCTACCGTGCCGTAGCGGACCTGGCCGGCGGATGCGGCATGCGCCAGGGCGAAGTGCTGGGTCTAGCCGTTGACGACGTCGATTTCGTCGCCGGGGTCGTCCCCGTCGTGCGGCAGGTCAAGCTGATCGCCGGACGGCAGGTGTTCGCATTGCCCAAGGGCGGCAAGACGCGCACCATCCCGTTGCCGGAAGCCGTCGCACGGTCTCTTGAGGCCCACGTCGCCCAGCACCCGCCGACGGCTGTGACTATGCCGTGGCGCTCCGTCGACGGCCCACCGGTCACGGCCTCCCTGCTGTTCTCCAATGCCGGACGGCGCGCGGTGAACCGCGTCGTCTTCAACCGCCTGGCGTGGCGGCCGGCGCTCGACGCGGCCGGTGTGCCGCGCGGGCGGGAGAACGGGATGCATGCGCTGAGGCATTTCTACGCGTCCGTCCTGCTGGACGCGGGGGAGAGCATCAAGGCTCTGTCGGAGTACCTGGGACACCACGACCCGGGCTTCACGCTGCGGACGTACACGCATCTGATGCCCAGCAGCGAGAAGCGGACGCGGGAGGCGGTGAACCGCGCGTTCGAGGGCGGCACCGAGACCGATGACGGCCCCACGACGGCCCAGGGGTCGTCAAAGTAGGGGAAACGTGCAGGTCAAGCCGTAGGTAGCCTCAGTAGCGCGCTGCCGCTGGTACTGATCCCCCTGCTCGGGGGGGTGCGGCATCGTCGCACGCCCCGCCGACGGCCTGCATCGTTGCGCTCGACGTTGGTTGTGATGGCGCGACGTCGGCAAGGTCATCGGCCTCGACAGTGATCGGCGAGCCGGGAGCAAGGACCGTCCTCGGTCTACCGAGAGCGGCCTTCGGCCCGACCGGGAGGGGATTCGCTGATGGCTCATCTCTTTCCCTCGTCACTTAAACCGTGACTTCGGCCATGGCTCTCATGCCGGTGGCGTGATGGGATTCGCACATCTGTTCCCACAGAGAGGTCACAGGTTGATATCCCTCACCGCAGGAATCACAGGAAGACGTCGCTTAGCCCTCGGCGCGATCCTCGCGATCGTCATCGGATCCGGTGCCGGTGCCACCGGCACCGCCTACTCGGCGGGCGGCTCCGACAGCCCGCCGCCCGTCCACGGCCCCGGGGCGCGGGCAGCTGCGGCCGCCGAGCCGGACACTCCCAACGGCCCTGAAGCCGGCCCGCCGTTCACGAAGACCAACAACGTGTGGCAGACCGACACCACCACACCGACGTTACGCAACACGGTCACTGCCCCCAGCGGTCACAAGACCACCGCGACCTTCGAGGTTCACACCACCGATTCCAGCGGCAAGCCCACGGCCACGGTCGTCAAGGTGACCGACGAGAACCAGTGGGGCGTCCTCGTCTCCGGCGAGGTGACCGCCGGCAAACCGGCCTCCGTCACGGTTCCGGCCGGCAAGCTCAAGAACGGTGTCACCTACGCGGTCCGCTCCTCCGGGTACGACGCCACCAGCAACGTGTACGAAAGCGACTGGTCCCCGTACTCCACCTTCAAGATCAACGTCCCCCCGCCAGAGAAGCCGTACGTCACCTTCCCGGCACCACAGACCACGTCCGGCATCGACTCGCTTGCGCAGACTCCGATCGAATTCTCGCGTACCGATCCCGGCCCGGTCACGGGACTGCGCGGCGATGACAACGACCGGAAGTGCTCCGCCCCGGATGCCGAGGGGCGGAAGGTGTGCATCGAGATAAGTCGTGACGCGCCGACTCCCGAAGACGCAGCGGTCGCCAAGGGAGCGATGAGGCAAGCTGTTCGGGGCGCCGATCTCGTCTCGTGGTGCGCCGCGAAACCGGACGGCAAGGACTACATGAACCGGGGCGAGGCGTGCCTGAAGAACGTCGGCTACGCAACCCTGATCTTCATCGACGCCGATGACCTGCCGAGGTTCGGCACCGCCACGTTCGCACTGTCCCAGCAGATCAAGCTGTACAACAAGAAGGCGGACACCGGCACGGATCGTGCGGAGTTCGACCAGCAGCTCACCGTGGTCCCAACGCAGATCGACGACGCGACCGAGGGCGTCCACCTCACCTGGCAGCCCGCCGACAACTGCAAGGACTGCACCACCTCGCAAGTCAAGTGGGCGGGCGACGACGGCCTCAACACGACGCCACACTGGGCAGTCGGCGAAGTCGGCGCCCAGTACGCCATGACCGCGAAGACGCAGACGATCTGGAACGGCACCGGCAAGGAGCAGTTCGACCTCGGCTGGAGCCTCCTCGGCTCCGTCGACGCCGGGGACGCTCACGCGCAGACCAGCCTCGGCACCAGCGGCGACACCCGTGTCCGGGAGCTGGCGCCACGCTGTGACGACATTGCCGGAGGCAACATCAAGACTGGCTGTGTCTTCCCGTACTTCAAGCCCACCTGGACCGTCGACACCAACCTGTACCCGGCGGCCGGTGCCTACTACTGGCTGATCCAGGAAAAGCTCCCCTCCCACCCCGGCAGCCGCAAGTGGGATTCCCTCGTCACCTACCTCGGCCCCGGCAACAAAGCCGATCCGGACGGCGGGGACTGGACCAACGACGACAGCCGCGACATCGTCTGCCCCGCAGGGACCAGCGGCTTCAAGCCCAACCCTGCCACGCCCGGCGGATCATGCGACGAGTACGCGCCCGCAAGTACCTACCAGAGCGGCGGCATGCCGAAGGGTCCGAACCAGGTCGCCTCCGGGAAAGAATGCGCACAGCTCTACACCAAACCCATGACCGGCGGCACGTGGGGACTGCTGGCAGAAAACCGCGACGGCTACACCGGCCCGAAGTGGAACGAAAAGTGTGGTCGTGCCTCCGTTCCCACGGATCAGAACACCGGTGCCTTCCGTGACCTCGGCATCAAGTTCGTTCCCCAGATGCGGCTGCTCGACAAGGACGGGTTCTTCATCAGCGATCCCGGCTTCGAGCACTGCAAGAACGCCGACACGGTCTGCGCCTGGAAAAAAGTCGGCTGACCTGACCCTTGACTGACCAATCCTGTGGCCGGAGCACCCTGTGGTGTTCCGGCCACAGCGCTATGCGAAGCGTGTCCATTCCGGGTCCCGCGGATGCGCCGGACCGTCCCACACAAGGGCCTGATCGACGAGACCGGGCACCTTCGTGTCCTGGTGTCCGTCCGCGTACTCCACGCCACGGTTCTCGTACAGGGCATCGGCGACTTCGATGAGGTAGTCGGCAAACGACGGCCACACGCCCAGCTTGGGGATGCCGGCCTCCTCGAAGGTTCCGATCCGTCCGTAGCCGGGTCCTGGGGTGCAGTCCGTGAACAGCCCGTACAGACCGCTGCGGTCGGTCGCGGCGAAGGCCAGGTACCGCACCGTGGGGTCGTCCGGTCGGCCGATCGTGTGTGGGCCTTCATCCCAGTACGGCAGATGCTGCACCGGAGGGATTCCGTGCTTCCTCGGCAACAGCCAGGCAGTTTCCTGTCCTTGGTGGGGGAGTCCGGTCTCGGGATCGGGTGTCCAGCCGAAGTCACCGGGGTGACCCGTGCCGTTGCGGAGGCGGTAGAAGGCCTTGAGGCCCGGCGGGACGGTGAGGTCGAGTTCCTGCTCGACCTCACCGATGTCGGCCTCCGGGGCGGGCGGAGGAAGCATCCGGTAGGAGCGCGGAGCGTGCCGCTCCAGCCACTCCTCGATCCTCGCCCAGGCGCCCGCCACGGCCTGCCACTGCTGCTGAGCGTCCGTCATACACGCGACTCTACGGGTCTCATGCCGCACTCCGGCAACCTCACAAACTCCTCCCACTGCACAACACTGTGGCGGTGACATCGGCGGGTGTCGCCCGTTCCCGACGCGCCTCTCGGACATCTTGGCGTTGCTGCCACAGCCAGCCGCCGTAAAGTGCGACACCACCAGCTCACCTGCCCAGGGCCGCCGCCCAGTACGGACTGACGAAGTTGGCTTCCGCTGACACACCGGCGGCTACTGCGGTCCCAATCGCCCCACGGCGAGACCCGCTCCACGACGGCGCATCGACCAATCTGTCAGTCGATCAGGGTCGTAGTTCTCGTAAAGGCCAGCGTGAACCGCTGAAGCCCGCACTGAGACGGAGCTGACCCGCGCCGAGCAGTGCCTATCCGCAGAAGGCGACGGAAAGGCCCGGTGGCTGACCGCAGGTCGCCGTAGGGACCCTCAGTCTCAGGTTGCGGCAGTCGCAACGAGACGGTGATACGCCATCCCAACGCCAGCCGGGATCTCCTGACGGACGCCGCGCGGTGAACCGCGTCGTCTTCAACCGCCTGGCGTGGCGGCCGGCGCTCGACGCGGCCGGTGTGCCGCGCGGGCGGGAGAACGGGATGCACGCGCTGAGGCATTTCTACGCGTCCGTCCTGCTGGACGCGGGGGAGAGCATCAAGGCTCTGTCGGAGTACCTGGGACACCACGACCCGGGCTTCACGCTGCGGACGTACACGCATCTGATGCCCAGCAGCGAGAAGCGGACGCGGGAGGCGGTGAACCGCGCGTTCGAGGGCGGCACCGAGACCGATGACGGCCCTACGACGGCCTAGGGGTCGTCAGAGTAGGGGAAACGCGCAGGTCAAGCCGTAGGTAGCCTCAGTAGCGCTGGTTGAGATACCCCAGGAACTCGTCGTGCAGCAGGCCGTTGGAGGCCGCCGCGTTGCCGCCGTGCGGGCCGGGGCGGCCGTCGAGGGCGGTGAAGGTGCCCCCGGCCTCCGTCACGATGATCGCGTTGGCCGCCATGTCCCAGAGTGAAAGCTCGGGCTCGGCGCAGAGGTCGACGGAGCCCTCGGCGACCATCATGTAGGGCCAGAAGTCGCCGTACGCGCGCGTGCGCCAGACCTCCCGGGCCAGGTCCAGGAAGCCGCCCAGGCGGCCCTGGTCGTCCCAGCCGGTGAGCGAGGAGTAGGCGAAGGAGGCGTCCGCGAGCCGGGAGACGCTGGACACGTGCAGCCGGCTCGCCGAGGAGAGGCTGCGCCCCGTATACGCGCCGTGGCCCTTCGCGGCCCACCAGCGGCGGCCCAGGGCCGGGGCGGAGACGACGCCGACGACGGGCTGGAAGCCGCCCTCGCCGGCCTCCATCAGCGAGATCAGGGTGGCCCAGACGGGCACACCGCGTACGTAGTTCTTGGTGCCGTCGATCGGGTCGATGACCCAGCGGCGGGGACCGGTGCCCTCGATGCCGTACTCCTCGCCGAGGATCGCGTCGCGGGGGCGCGCCCGCTGGAGCTGGCCGCGGATCAACTCCTCCGACGCCTTGTCCGCCTCGCTGACCGGGGTCATGTCCGGCTTCGTCTCGACCTTGAGGTCGAGGGCCTTGAAGCGGGCCATCGTCGCGGCGTCGGCGGCGTCCGCGAGGACGTGGGCGAGACGCAGGTCGTCGTGGTAGTCGGGCATGTGGTGAACGGTATCTGCCGGGCCCCCGCCTAGCTACAGGGGACCGGTCCGCTCGTCGGCGGGTCGGCCTCCGCGCCGTCGCGAACCCTTGACAGTGCCTGTGAGCGCGTCAAATCTGGGGCGAAGCCGCTCGCCCAGGGAGGCGATGATGCCTGCAGCGCGGGAGTCCCTGCTGGACGCCGCTTTCACGGCGCTGGCGCGCCGGCCGTGGTCCACCGTGCGGATGGTGGATGTGGCCGCGGCCGCCGGAGTGTCCCGGCAGACCCTGTACAACGAGTTCGGCAGCAAGGAGGGCCTCGCCCGGGCGCTCGTGCGCAGGGAGGCCGACGGTTACCTCGCCGGGATCGACCGCGCCCTCGCGCAGCCCCTCGACGCCCGTGAGCGGCTCACCGCGACCGCCGAGTGGACCGCGTCGGCGGCCCGCGAGAACCCGCTGGTGCGCGCGATGGTCACCGGTTGCTGGAGCGAGCGCCTGCCCGCGCCGACGCTGAAGGCGGTCCCATCCTCCTCGGCCGTCCCGGCGCAGCGGCGGGCGGACGGGCCGCTGCCCTCCCCCGGCGACCTCGTGGCGATCGTCCGTGAGCGGGCCGTGGCCGCCCTGTCCGGTGCCGGCACGGCGCGACCGGACCACGCCGACCTGGTCCGCTCCTGCGAACTCGCCGTCCGGCTCGCCCTGTCCTGCGTCGCGGCCCCGCCGGGCGAGGGCGGCGCGGGTGAACTCGTACGGGCGGCTCTGTCACGGCA
>NZ_JBWKDW010000018.1:120776-181037 GCF_056435735.1 Streptomyces sp. NPDC043878 | reverse complement strand
CAGTTGACGTCCTGAGCCCGCGCTGTGTCGCGGCCCGCCGGGTGAGGGCGGCGCGGGTGAACTCGTACGAACTTCTCGCCGGCTGCAGTTGACGTCCCGGGCCTGTCCTGTGTCGCGGCCCCGCCAGGCGACACCGGCGCGGGTGAACTCGTGCGGGCGGCTCTGTCACGGCAGTTGACGTCCTGAGCCCGCGCTGTGTCGCGGCCCGCCGGGTGAGGGCGGCGCGGGTGAACTCGTACGAACTTCTCGCCGGCTGCAGTTGACGTCCTGAGCCTGCCCTGTGTCGCGGCCCCGCCGGGCGACACCGGCGTGGGTGAACTCGTGCGGGCGGCTCTGTCCCGGCAGTTGACGTCCTGAGCCTGTGCTGTGTCGCGGCCCGCCGGGTGAGGGTGGCGCGGGTGAACTCGTACGAACTTCTCGTCGGCTGCAGTTGACGTCCTGAGCCTGCCCTGTGTCGCGGCCCCGCCGGGCGACACCGGCGTGGGTGAACTCGTACGGGCGGCTCTGTCCCGGCAGTTGACGTCCCGAGCCCGTCCTGTGCCGCGGCCCCGCCGAGCCACACCGGCGTGGGTGGACTCGTACGGGCGGCTCGATCCAGGCAGTTGACGCACCAGCCGGGTCGCGTCCGGCGCTCGGCGTCGCCCGCCGGGCCGGAAGTGCCGGACCCGGCCAGGCCGCGGGTCAGTGGGCCGAGCCCGAGAGCTGGAGGCCGATGACGCCGGTGATCACCAGGCAGATCGAGACGATCTTCAGCGTCGACACCAGGTCGCCGAGGAAGATCATGCCGTAGATCGCGGTGCCGGCCGCGCCGATGCCGGTCCACACGGCGTAGGCGGGGCCCACGTCGAGTTTGCGCAGGGAGAGGGTCAGCAGACCGAAGCTGCCGAGGGCGAAGACACAGAAGGCGACGGTCGGCCAGAGTCTGGTGAAGCCGTGCGACAGCTTCAGACAGACGGCGAAACCGGTCTCGAGCATCCCCGCGACGACGACCAGCAGCCACGCCATGTGCTGTCCTCCCGTATGTCCACGCGTCCCAGCATCGAGTGACCGCCTCGTCGGGCTGTGGCCGGCTGGATCCGGCTCGCTGCGAGTATGCCCTTACCTTGCCCGGGTGCGGACAAACAACGCGCAGGTCAGCCGCGCATGCGGGGTACCCCGGCACGAGCCGGCCCGGGGACCCGGGGCACCCCGGGCCCGAGGGCCGGCCCTCAGTCCCCCTCCGTCCGTTCCCGCGTCGACAGCAGGCGGCGCAGGGAGTACAGGCGGGCGGGGTCGGCGTGGCCCTCGGCGACCCAGTCGTCCAGCGCGCAGTCCGGCTCGTCGTGACTGCACGCGCGCGGGCAGCCCTCGGTGCCCGGCTCCAGGTCGGGGAAGGCGTTGATCACCCGGGACGGGTCGATGTGGGCGAGACCGAAGGAACGCACGCCCGGGGTGTCCACGACCCAGCCCGCGTCGTCACCCAGCGGCAGGGCCAGGGCCGAGGTCGTGGTGTGGCGGCCGCGGCCGGTCACCGCGTTCACATGGCCGGTCAGCCGGCGCCGGTCCTTCGGGACCAGCGCGTTGACCAGGGTCGTCTTGCCGACGCCCGAGTGCCCGACGAACGCCGTGATCTTGCCTTCGAGCTGCTCCCGCACGCGCTCCGCCGCGTCGCCGTTCTCCAGTTCCTCGCGGCTGGTGACGACGTAGGGGATGTCCAGGTGGCCGTACAGCTCCAGCAGCTTGTCCGGCTGGGTCAGGTCCGACTTGGTCATGACCAGCAGGGGCTCGAGACCGGCGTCGTAGGCCGCCACCAGGCAGCGGTCGATGAGACGCGGGCGGGGCTCCGGGTCGGCCAGGGCCGTGACGATCGCCAGCTGGTCGGCGTTGGCGACCACCACGCGCTCGTAGGGGTCGTCGTCGTCCGCGGTGCGGCGCAGCACGGACGTGCGCTCCTGGATGCGGACGATCCTGGCGAGGGTGTCCTTGGTGCCGGACAGGTCGCCGACGATGTCCACCCGGTCGCCGACCACGGCCGCCTTCCGGCCGAGCTCCCGGGCCTTCATCGCCAGCACGATCCGGTCCTCGACCAGGCATGTCAGGCGGCCGCGGTCGACGGTGAGGACCATGCCGTCGGCGGCGTCCTCGTGCTTGGGGCGGATGTGCGTGCGAGGCCGGTTGCCCTTGCGGTTGGGGCGGGAGCGGATGTCGTCCTCGTCGGTGTTCTTGCCGTAGCGGCGCATGGCGAAGTCCCTACGCCCCGAGCATCCCGGCCCACAGGTCGGGGAAGTCCGGGAGGGTCTTGGCCGTCGTCGCCACGTTCTCGATCTGCACGCCCTCCACCGCCAGCCCGAGGATCGCGCCGGCCGTGGCCATGCGGTGGTCCTCGTAGGTGTGGAAGATACCGCCGTGCAGCCGGCGCGGGCGGATGTGGAGGCCGTCGGCCGTCTCGGTCACGTCACCGCCGAGTTCGTTGATCTCCTTGGTGAGCGCGGCCAGCCGGTCCGTCTCGTGCAGGCGCAGGTGCGACACGCCCCGCAGCGTCGAAGGGGAGTCCGCGAGGGCCGCGACCGCCGCGATGCCCGGGGTCAGCTCGCCGACCTCGCTCAGGTCCACGTCGATGCCGTGGACCGAGCCCGAGCCGGTGAACACCAGGCCGTACTCGGTGAGTTCACACGCGCCGCCCATTTCGGTGAAGATCTCGCGCAGCCGGTCGCCCGGCTGGGTGGTGTGGGCCGGCCAGTCCGGGACGACCACCTTGCCGCCGGTCACCAGGGCCGCCGCCAGGAACGGCTGGGCGTTGGAGAGGTCCGGCTCGACCGTCAGGTCCCGGCCGAGCAGGGCGCCGGGCGTGACCCGCCAGACGTTCGGCTCGCCGCCCGACTCCGGGGTGTCCACCTGGGCGCCGATCGAGCGCAGCATGTCCACGGTCATCCGGATGTGCGGCAGGGAGGGGAGGGCGGAGCCGGTGTGCCGGACCTCGACGCCCTGGTTGAAGCGCGGAGCGGACAGCAGCAGCGCCGAGACGAACTGCGAGGACGAGGACGCGTCGATCTCGACCGGACCGCCGTCCAGGGCGCCGCTGCCGTGCACGGTCAGCGGGAGGGCGCCGCGGTTGTCGTCGTCGATGCGGGCGCCGAGGGTGCGCAGCGCGTCGATCACGCCGTGCAGGGGACGCTCGTACGACCTCGGGTCGCCGTCGAAGTGGATGGGGCCGTCGGCGAGCGCGGCGACCGGCGGCAGGAAGCGCATCACCGTGCCGGCGTTGCCGACGTCGATCGTGGCCGGGCCCCGCAGACCCGACGGGATGATCCGCCAGGCCTCGCCGGAGCCGCCCACGGCGGCCGCACCGGAGGAACTGGACGACACCGTCTCCTCGATGCCGATGCCCATCGCGCGCAGCGCGCCCGCCATCAGCAGGGTGTCGCGGGAGCGCAGGGGGCGGCGCAGCCAGCCCGGCTCGGAGGCGAGGGCGGCGAGCACCAGGGCACGGTTGGTGACCGACTTGGACCCGGGCACGTGGACGGTCGCGTCGACGGCTCCGCTCGCGTGCGGGGCGGGCCAGAGGGCGGAGTGTGCGGGGTTAACGGGCATGACCCCACTTTAGTGGGCGTGCGCGGTGGCGGGCCTGGCCCGGGGCCCCGGGTCGGCGCCCGGTGACGGGAGTGTCGTGGCTGGTCGGGTCGGCGTGGCGCGGGTGCGCATCAGGACCGGCCCGGCACCCCTGCGGGGGACCGGAGCCCCGGGTGTCTCACACGTCGAGCAGCCACCGGCCGCCGCCTATCAGGGAGCACAGCGACACCGCGTGGAACAGGAACAGCCACAGCCCCGTCGGCACGTGGGTGAGCCGCGACAGCTGGTCCGCGTCCGAGTCGCCCGCTCCGCCGCGGCTGCGCTTCGCCTGGAGTTCGAAGGCCGGGCGCACCCCGCCGACCAGCAGGAACCACACCACGGCGTACGCGAACGCGGCCTGGACCTGCGGGCCGGCCAGCCAGGACACCAGCACGAACATGCCCCCGGTGAGGATCACGGTCAGCGCGCCGTAGGCGTTGCGGATCATCACCAGCATCGCCACCAGCAGGGCCGTGGCCAGCCACAGCAGCGCGGTGATGTGCCCGGCGGCGAGCAGCGCGGCGGCGCCGAGGCCGAGCAGCGGGGGAGCGGTGTAGCCGGCGGCCGCGGTCAGGATCATGCCGATGCCGTACGGCTTGCCGCGGCTGACCGTGAGACCGCTGGTGTCCGAGTGCAGCCGGATACCGGTGAGGGTGCGGCCGGTGAGCAGCGCGACCAGACCGTGGCCGCCCTCGTGGGCGATGGTGATGGCGTTGCGCGACAGACGCCACAGGCCGTGCGGCACGACCACGGCGAGCGCCGCCACGAGAGTCGCGACGACCACCCACAGGTCGGGGTCGGGCTGGCTGCCGAAGACCTCGTCCCAGAGGGAGGCGAGCGGTTCGGTTGCGGTGGTGAGCATGTTCGGCGGTGGCTCCCTCTGGCGTGGCGAATCTGGCAGTGTGGCACGTATGTGCGGACGGTATGCGGCGAGTCGTAGGCCAGAGGATCTCGCAGGAATCTTTGAGGTCGAGAAGTGGGAGCCCGAGGAGACCCTGGAGCCGGACTTCAACGTGGCTCCGACCAAAGAGGTCCACGTGATCCTGGACCGTCCTGTGAGGGACGCCGCCGACCCGAGGCCGGTTCGTCAGTTGCGCAGGCTCAGGTGGGGACTCGTGCCGTCCTGGTCGAAGACGCCCGAGGGCGGCGCCCGGATGATCAACGCGCGCGCGGAGACGGTCCACGAGAAGCCGTCGTTCCGCAGGGCCCTGACCGCCCGCCGCTGCCTGGTCCCCGCCGACGGCTACTACGAGTGGGTCACCGGCACCCAGGAGCGGGACCTGGAGGTCGAGGGCCGGCGGAAACGGCCCCGCAAGCAGCCGTACTTCGTGCTTCCCGCCGACGGATCGGTGTTCGCGATGGCCGGCCTGTACGAGTTCTGGCGGGACCGGACCCTGCCCGACGACCACCCGCAGGCATGGTGGGCGACGTGCTCCGTCATCACCACCGAGGCCGAGACGACCCCGCTGGCGGCGGCCCCGCAGGAGGGCCCGCACACGCTGGCGGACATCCACCCGCGGATGCCGCTGATGCTGACACCGGACCGCTGGGACGCGTGGCTCGACCCGGCGCGGACGGACACCGACGACGTCCGGTCGCTGCTGGAACCGCCGCCCGCGGGACTGCTGCGGGCGTATCCGGTGTCCACCGCGGTCAGCAACGTCCGCAACAACGGACCGGAGCTGCTGAAGCAGCTGGAGGGGCCGGAGGAGGGCACACTCTTCTGACGTGACCAACGTGACCAACGTGACCAGTGAGATCGTCGGGACGGACGCCGGGGACGCCCGTATCACCTGGCATACGGCGAGGAGGCCCCGGCTCGTGCTCGCCGTCGGCCACGGCGCCGGCGGCGGTGTCGGGGCCCGCGACCTCCAGGCGCTGGCGGCGGTGCTGCCCGCGCACGGAGTGACCGTCGCGCTGGTGGAGCAGCCCTGGCGGGTGGCCGGCCGGAAGGTGGCCCCCGCGCCGAAGACCCTGGACGTGGGCTGGCGGGGCGTGTGGCCGGCGCTGACCGCGCCCGGACCACCCGTGATCTCCGGCGGCCGCAGCGCGGGCGCCAGGGTCGCCTGCCGTACGGCCGTGGAGCTCGGCGCGCACGCCGTCCTGGCCCTCAGCTTCCCGCTGCACCCGCCGGGCAGGCCGGAGAAGTCCCGCGCGGCCGAACTGCTCGGGTCGGGCGTGCCCACCCTCGTCGTCCAGGGCGGCAACGACCCCTTCGGGAAACCCGAGGAGTTCCCCGAGGGGACGTACGAACTGGTCGGGGTGGCGCACGGCGATCACGGCTTCGCCGTACCGAAGCGGGCGGAGCTCACCCAGGACCAGGCCATGACGCTGATCACGGACGCGGTGGTGCGGTGGAGCGGGTCACTCGGGTAAAGCTTCGGGAATGCCGCGCACCGGCCCACTGTTGAGGCGGACAGAAGTGCTGAAGCACCAGCGCCGACGTCGTAGGAGAGGAAGTCCGCCGCATGGGTTCGACCATCTGCCCGCCCGTCGCCCACGATCAGACCGTGAGCGGGCTTCGTCCGGCGGGATCCGACGCGGCCCGCGGCAGCCGAGCTGACCTGGACTGGACAGTGCTGCACGCGGCGAGGACCGTCCCGGTTCGGGCGGCGGGCGGACCGGATCGTCGTCTATCCTCCGATTCTGATGGGACCGGTTTCGGTCCCGTCCGGACATTCGAGGAGGTGGGTCCGGTCACTGGGACCGACGCAGGGACCGAACACGGCCAGGCGGAGCAGCCCGAGGGCCGGGGCACGGGCGACGTGACGACGGAATCGTCCGCCGAGCGCAGCGCGCGCTTCGAGCGGGACGCGCTCGAGTTCCTCGACCAGATGTACTCGGCCGCGCTGCGCATGACGCGCAACCCGGCCGACGCCGAGGACCTGGTGCAGGAGACGTACGCCAAGGCGTACGCGTCCTTCCACCAGTTCCGGGAGGGCACCAACCTCAAGGCGTGGCTGTACCGGATCCTGACGAACACGTTCATCAACTCCTACCGCAAGAAGCAGCGCGAGCCCCAGCGCAGTGCGGCCGAGGAGATCGAGGACTGGCAGCTGGCGCGCGCCGAGTCGCACATGTCGACCGGTCTGCGCTCGGCGGAGTCGCAGGCGCTCGACCACCTGCCCGACTCGGACGTGAAGTCGGCGCTGCAGGCGATCCCCGAGGAATTCCGCATCGCGGTCTACCTCGCGGACGTCGAGGGCTTTGCGTACAAGGAGATCGCGGACATCATGGGGACACCCATCGGTACGGTGATGTCCCGGCTGCACCGGGGCCGCCGTCAACTGCGCGGCATGCTCGAGGACTACGCCCGTGACCGCGGACTGGTCCCGGCCGGTGCCGGAGAGTCGAACGAAGCGAAAGGCTCGGGCTCATGAGCTGCGGAGAGCCGCACGAGACGGATTGCAGCGAGATCCTGGATCATCTCTACGAGTTTCTCGACCATGAGATGCCCGACTCCGACTGCACCAAGTTCGAGCACCACTTCGAGGAGTGCTCGCCGTGCCTGGAGAAGTACGGCCTGGAGCAGGCGGTGAAGAAGCTCGTCAAGCGCTGCTGCGGACAGGACGACGTGCCGACGGACCTGCGCGCCAAGGTCATGGGGCGGATCGACCTGATCCGCTCCGGGCAGGCCGTGCCGGAGCACGACATCTCCACCGCCCCGGCGTCGCAGGAGTCCCGAACTCCCGCCCCGAAGCGGTGAGTCGTCACTCGTCCGTGCTAATCCCCGGGGCTTGAGCCCGCGGACCCCCCGCCCGCCGTTCTAGGCTCCCCACCGGAGCCGCGACGGCCGGGGGAGGCGCGTGATGGAGACCGTTCCGGCACGGGCCCGTGTCTACGTCCTCGGTGTCGCCGCCGTCGCGCTGCTGTCTCTGCGGGAGCTGCCGGCCGCACACGCGCCCTGGCCGGCGGTCCTCCTGCTCGCCGTGGTCTACGGGGGCTGCGAACGGGTCGCCGCCCGCTGGCAGTTCGCCGGAACCTTCTTCCCCGTACTGCTCGCGGGAGCCTTCCTGCTGCCCCCGGCCGCCGCGGCCCTCGTCGCGGTACCGGGGGCGCTGCTGTCCCCGGTCGACGATCCACCGCGGGGCCTGCGGCGGACCTGGCGGGCCGCCCAGCTCGTCCTCGCGGTGTGGGCGGCGGCCCGGGCGCAGGGCGCGCTCGGCGGACGGGACGCGGTCGCCGTGCCCGACTTCCCCTACGCGCTGGTGCCCGCCGCAGCCGCCGTACTGGCCTTCTGCGTCGTGCTCTGCCTCCTGGAGGGCGGCCTCGGGGCGCGGGCCGCCGGGGGCCCGCCCGTGCCCACCGGGCCGCGCGGGGCGGCGCGGCGGATCTGGCGGGGGCCGTTCCCGCGGACCCTGGCACCGGTCGCCGTTCACGGGCTAGCCGGGCTGATGATGGCCGTGCTGTGGCGCAGCCCCTACGGCCCGGTCGCCGCGCTGCTCGTGCTGTGCCCGATGGGTGTCTCCTGGTGGGCGTTCGCCCAGTACCACCGCGAGCGGGCCGCGCACCGGGCGACCATCCGCGCGCTGGTGCAGGCCGTCGACATCAAGGACGGCTACACGCGCGGGCACAGCGAGCGGGTCGGCCAGGCGTCCATGATGATCGCCCGCGAACTCGGCATGGACGACGAGCGGGTCGAGGTGCTGCGCTTCGCCGGCATCCTGCACGACGTGGGGAAACTGGGCGTCCCCACCCGCCTGTTGCGCAAGGACGGGCCGCTCACCCCCGAGGAACGCCGGGTGATCGAACTGCACCCCGAGTACGGGCACGAGATGGTCCGCGGGATCTCCTTCCTCGGCGAGGCCCGGGCGGCCGTCCTGCACCACCACGAGCGGCTCGACGGCAGCGGATACCCCTACGGCCTCGCCGGCAGCCAGATCCCCGAGTCCGCGCGGGTGGTCGCCGTCGCCGACGCCTTCGACGCGATGACCTCCACCCGCTCCTACCGCAGGGCCCGGCCCGTGGACGCGGCGCTCGCGGAACTGGGCCGCTGCGCCGGCAGCCAGTTCGACCCCCGCATGGTGACGGCCCTGCTGCGGGCACTGACCCGGCACGGCTGGCACCCCGTCGCGACCGGCGACGAGACCCGCCCGCCCCACCCCCGCCCGCCGGTCCCGAGCCTGCCGGAGACCCGGCGATGAGTGCGCGCCGGCCCCCTCGCCCGCGCACCCTCGTCCATGCCGCCGCCGCCCTCCTCGGTGCCCTCGCCCTGCTCACCGTGGTGCGCGCCGGCGGCCTCGCCGAACGGCCCCTCGCCCTCGCGTTCGGCCTGTTCGTCACCGTCGGTGAGCTCACCCTCCCGCGCTGCTGCCCCCGCTCCGGCGAGGAGACCTCACCGCCCGGCGTCCGGGTCGGGGAGGCCGCGCCGCTCGGGGCCGCGGGCGCCCTGTCGTACGCGCTGGTCGCGGCGGACGCGGGGCAGCCCACGCACCACGGTGTCGCCCAGGTCGTGGCCGTGGTTCTGGCCGGCACGCTCCTCGGCAGCGTGCCGCACATCGCGCGCGGGCAGCAGACGACCTCCGACCATCTCGCCCGGCGCGTGCTGACCACCGGATTCGCGGCCGTGTGCTGCCAACCCCTGCACCCCGAGGGGGTGTCGGAGCTCCGGGCCGGGTCCGCCCACGCGGTGTCGCTGCTCGCGCTGCTGTCCCTCACCGCGCTGTGCGACGCCGTCCTGGCCGCCGCGCTGGCCCACTCCCGCACTCGCCGGCCCTTCGGCCCGCTGCTGCGCGACGAACTGCGGGCGCTGCTCGGGATCGGCTCCGCCGTCATCGCGACCGGAGCGGTGATGGCCCTCGCCGTCGCCGTGGTCGGGCTCTGGGCGCTGCCGGTGTTCTCGCTGCCGCTGCTCCTCGCCCAGCTGTCCTTCCGGCGGTACGCGGCCGTCCGGACCACCTACCGGCAGACCATCGCCTCCCTCGCCCGCGCCACCGAGGTCGCCGGCTACACCCCGGCCGGTCACGCCCGGCGGGTGGCCGCGCTCAGCAAGGCCGTCGGACGCGACCTCGGCCTGTCCGGACCCGCACTGACCGTGCTGGAGTACGCGGCCCTCATGCACGACATCGGGCAGCTCAGCCTGGTCGATCCGGTGCCGGCCGGAGCCACCGCCGGGCTGTCCGTCGACGAGCAGCGGCGGATCGCGCTGCTCGGCGGTGCCGTCGTCCGGCAGACCGGCGTCGACGCGGCGGTCGCCGTGGTCGTGGAGCGGCAGGCCGACCCCTGCGGGGAGCAGCCGACGGCCGCGCGGATCGTGCGGGTCGTGAACGCCTACGACGAGAAGGTCCGCGACGCCGGGCCCGGCGGTCCGCTGACCGCGCTGGAGGAACTGCGCCTGGCGACCGCCGGGGACTACGCGCCGGAGGTCGTGGAAGCCCTGGCCCGGGTCCTGTCCCGGGACTGTCTTACCCTGCCCGTGGCTGGGTAACCCATGGGTAATGAGCGCCCTTCCAGCGGTACGTGGTTGGATGCGATGGAAAGGGTGTCCGGGGGCAGCCAGCCCACTCCACGGAACTGGCAGGCGGAATCGTGAGGATCTTCGGCAAGGGACGGCACCGGCCCTCCGCCTCCTGGCGGCAGGCCACCGACCGCGCGTTCACCCTCATCGGCGACGGCCGGTACGAGGACGCCGGCGCGCTGCTCACACGGGCCGCCGATCTGGAGCCCTGGCTGTCGGAGTCCTGGTTCAACCTCGCCCTGCTGCACAAGTTCCGGCACGACTGGGAGCAGGCCCGCGCGGCCGGACTGCGTGCCGTCGCCCTGCTCGACCGGGAGACCGGGGCGCCCGACTGGTGGAACGTGGGCATCGCCGCCACCGCCCTGCAGGACTGGCCGCTGGCCCGGCGGGCCTGGCAGGCGTACGGGCTGCGGGTGCCCGGCGGTGCCACCGCGGCCGGTGAGCCCCTCGGCATGGACCTGGGCAGCGCGGCCGTACGGCTGTCGCCCGAGGGGGAGGCCGAAGTGGTGTGGGGGCGGCGGCTGGACCCCGCCCGCGTCGAGGTGCTGTCCATTCCGCTGCCGTCCTCCGGGCGGCGCTGGGGTGAGGTCGTGCTGCACGACGGGGTGCCGCACGGCGAGCGGACCACCGCCGCCGGGCACGCCTACCCGGTGTTCGACGAGATCGAGCTGTGGGCGCCCTCACCCGTCCCCACCTGGGTGGTTCTCCTGGAGGCCGCCACGGAGGCGGACCGGGACGCGCTGGAGCAGCTCGCCGCCGACGCCGGCTTCGCCGCGGAGGACTGGTCGTCGTCCGTACGGCTGCTGTGCCGGATGTGCTCCGAGTCGCGGATGCCGTCCGACGAGGGCGACGGCGAACACCTCGACCCGCACGACCACAGCGAGCCGGGCCATCCCGGACCGCTCGGGCACCGGACGGACGGGCAGCTGTGGGTGCCCGAGCGGGAGTGCGGGCTGGCCGCGCCGGCCTCCCTGGTGAGGGGCCTGCTGGACGGCTGGGTCGCCGACAGCCCGGACGCTCGGGACTGGCGGGACCTCGAAGAGGTGTGCTGACGCAGGCCGCCGGGCGCCCGTCGTGGCCGCCCGCGCCCCCGCGGCCGGGCCCGCCCGCCGCAACCGGCCCGCGCCGCCGCGAGGCAGGCGCCCCGTACCCTGTATCCAGCATGCACCCCCTGTTTTTCTAGGAAGGCGTACGTCGGTCATGGCGCAGCAGGACACCGATCAGCAGCACGCGGGCGTGCTCCCCGTGGACGACGAGGGCTTCGTCGTCGACACGGAGGACACCGAGGAGCGCGAGAACGCCTGGCGTGAGCGCGGCACCTCGCGGCCGATCACGGTCGTCGGCAACCCGGTCCTGCACAAGGAGTGCAGGGACGTCACCGATTTCGGCGACGAGCTCCAGCAGCTGGTCGCGGACATGTTCGCCTCGCAGCGCACCGCCGAGGGCGTGGGCCTGGCCGCCAACCAGATCGGCGTGGACCTGAAGGTCTTCGTCTACGACTGCATGGACGACGAGGGCAGGCGGCACGTCGGCGTGGTCTGCAACCCGAAGGTGGTCGACCTGCCCGCCGACCGGCGCCGGCTGGACGACAGCAACGAGGGCTGTCTGTCGGTGCCCACCGCCTACGCGCCGCTGGCCCGCCCCGACTACGCCGAGGTGACCGGACAGGACGAGCGGGGCGCGCCGGTCAGGGTGCGCGGCACCGGTTACTTCGCTCGGTGTTTGCAGCACGAGACCGATCACCTGTACGGGTACCTCTACATCGACCGGCTCTCCAAGCGTGAACGCAAGGACGCGCTGCGGCAGATGGCCGAGAACGAGCCCCGCTACCCCGTGGTCGCCAACGACTGACGCCCCACCGTCCCCGTACTCCCGACGCCTGTTCAGGTCTCCCGTCCTGAACAGGCGTCGTGCGTCTGTGCGTCGCACGTCCGATCGTCTGCGCTCGTTCGGTGATCCGTAATCAGTCACAGACGGGGACCGGCGGGGCACTGTGGGGTAGTGAATGAAGCAAATCCGTTCCCAGAACGGTCAGTTGTAGGGCTGAATGGAGTGTGAGGGGATACGCAACGGCGCACGCCCGGGTACGGCGGGAGGGGCGTGTGCGACTGGCGGCTGAGAGGGGTTTGTTCGTGCATGCTTTCCCACACAGCACCACACCGACGGCGATCGCGGTTCCTCCTTCGCTCTCTCTCCCGGTGATCGAGACAGCGTTTCCCAGGCAACTGCACCCGTATTGGCCCAGGCTCCAGGAGAAGACGCGTACCTGGCTCCTGGAGAAACGGCTCATGCCACCGGACAAGGTGACGGAATATGCCGACGGCCTGTGCTATACGGACCTGATGGCGGGCTACTACACCTCCGCCTCCGACGACGTCCTCCAGGCGATAGCCGACTACAGCGCGTGGTTCTTCGTCTGGGACGACCGTCACGACCGCGACATCGTGCACGGCAGGGCCGGCGCCTGGCGGCGACTGCGGTTTTGCCTGCACGCGGCCCTCGACGCCCCGCACGACCACCTGCGGCACCAGGATCCGCTGGTCGCCGCCTTCGCGGACTCCATGGTGCGGCTCTACTCGTTCCTGCCCGGAGCGTGGAACGCGCGGTTCGCCCGCCACTTCCACGAGGTGATCGACGCCTACGACCGGGAGTTCCACAACCGCACCACCCAGAGGGTGCCCACGGTCGAGGAGTACCTGGCCCTGCGCCGCCTCACTTTCGCCCACTGGATCTGGACCGATCTGCTCGAACCGAGCGCGGGACTCGTCCTTCCCGACCCGGTGCGGAAACACCCGGCCTATCGGCGGGCGGCCCTGCTCAGTCAGGAATTCGCCGCCTGGTACAACGACCTGTGCTCCCTCCCGAAAGAAATAGCGGGTGACGAGGTGCACAACCTCGGACTCAGCCTCATCACGCACGAGGGTATGACCCTGGAAGAGGCCGTCGGGGATCTCAGGCGCCGGGTCGAGGAATGCGTCGACGAATTCCTCGTGGCCGAACGCGAGGCATTACGTTTCGCCGACGAACTCGGTGACGGCGCGGTACACGGAAAGGAACTCGGCACCGCCGTGCGGGCCTGCCTCGGCAATATGCGCAACTGGTTCAGTTCCGTCTACTGGTTCCACCACGAGTCCGGCCGGTACATGGTCGACAGCTGGGACGACCGGTCCACGCCCCCGTACGTCAACAACGAAGCGGCAGGTGAGAAATGACCGTCGAGTCCGTGCAACCCGAATCCCCCGCGGTCCGCGAACTGCGGGAGCCGCCCCTGGCGGGCGGCGGCGTCCCGGGCCTCGGCCACGGCTGGCAGCTGGTCCGCGACCCGCTGGCCTTCATGGCCGGCCTGCGCGACCACGGAGACGTCCTGCGGCTGAGGCTCGGGCCCAAGACGGTGTACGCCGTCACCGCGCCGGCGCTCACCGGAGCCCTCGCGCTGAACCCCGACTTCATCATCGCGGGGCCGCTGTGGGAGTCGCTGGAGGGACTGCTCGGCAAGGAGGGCGTCGCGACGGCCAACGGGCCGCTGCACCGGCGCCAGCGGCGCACCATCCAGCCCGCCTTCCGGCTCGACGCGATCCCGGCGTACGGCCCGATCATGGAGGAGGAGGCGCACGCGCTGGCCGCCCGCTGGCAGTCGGGCGAGACCATCGACTGCACCTCCGAGTCCTTCCGGGTCGCCGTGCGCGTGGCCGCCCGTTGTCTGCTGCGCGGCGACTACATGGACGAGCGGGCGGAGCGGTTGTGCGTCGCGCTGGCCACCGTCTTCCGGGGCATGTACCGGCGGATGGTGATCCCGCTCGGACCGCTCTACCGGCTGCCTCTCCCGGCCAACCGCACATTCAACCGCGCGCTGGCCGATTTGCATCTCGTCGTCGACGAGATCGTGGCCGAGCGGCGGGCATCTGGTCAAAAGCCGGACGATTTGCTGACGGCATTGCTGGAGGCGAAGGACGACAATGGCGACCCCATCGGGGAACAGGAGATCCACGACCAAGTGGTCGCCATCCTCACGCCCGGCAGTGAAACCATCGCGTCCACGATCATGTGGCTGTTGCAGGCGCTGGCCGAACATCCGGAACACGGGGACAAGGTGTGCGCGGAGGTCGAAGCCGTCACCGGAGGACGCCCGGTGGGATTCGAGGACGTCCGCAGGCTCACGCACACGAACAATGTCGTCGTCGAGTCCATGCGTTTGCGTCCCGCGGTATGGATATTGACGCGTCGGGCGGTCAGTGACACGGAACTCGGCGGCTATCGCATTCCGGCTGGGGCCGACATCGTGTACAGCCCGTACGCCATCCAGCGCGACGCGCGTTCGTATGCGCGGAACCTGGAGTTCGACCCCGACCGCTGGCTTCCGGACCGGGTGCGGGAGGTGCCGAAGCACGCCATGAGCCCGTTCAGCGTGGGCAACCGCAAGTGCCCGAGCGACCACTTCTCGATGACGCAGCTGACGCTCCTCACGGCGGCGCTGGCCACGAAGTACCGCTTCGAACAGGTGTCCGGTTCCCGCGACGCCATACGCGTGGGCATCACCCTGCGTCCGCACCGGTTGCTGCTGCGGCCGGTGCCCCGGCGGTGACCGCTCAGGCCGCCTCCGGCCCCCGGAACGTGCGCCGGTAGGCGTTCGGGGTGGTGCCCAGCGCGTTGTTGAACTGATGGCGCAAAGCGGCCGCGGTGCCGAACCCGGTTCGGCCCGCGATCGCGTCCATCGTCTCGTCCGTCTCCTCCAGCAACCGCTGGGCCAGCAGCACCCGTTGGCGCAGGATCCAGCGGTAGGGCGTCGTCCCCGTCTCCTGCTGGAAGCGGCGGGCGAAGGTGCGCGGGGACATGTGGGCGCGGTCGGCGAGCTGCTCGACGGTGACCTCCTCGTCGAGGTGCTCCGCCATCCACACCAGCACGTCACCGACGGTGTCGCAGGAGGACCGGGGCAGTGGCCGCTCGATGTACTGTGCCTGTCCGCCGTCCCGGTGCGGTGGTACGACCATCCGCCGGGCGATCTTGTTGGCGACCTCGGTGCCCTGCTCCTTGCGCACGAGGTGCAGACACGCGTCGATGCCCGCGGCGGTGCCGGCCGAGGTGATGACCGGGTCCTCGTCGACGTACAGCACGTCCGGCTCGACGGTGACGTGCGGGTACCGGCGTGCGAGCGCCTCCGCCTGGTGCCAGTGCACGGCGCAGCGCCTGCCGTCCAGCAGCCCGGCCGCGGCGACCAGGAAGACGCCGGAGCAGACGCTCAGTACCCGGGCGCCGCGGGCCGTCGCGCGGCGCAGCGCCGCCAGGAGTTCGGGCGGGAAGTCGCGGGACTCGTAGTTCTCCCCGGCCGGTACGGCGATGAGGTCGGCCTCCTCCAGCCGCTCCAGGCCGTGTTCGGTGTGCAGGCTGAAGCCCGCCCGCGAGCGCAGCGTCGGCCCCTCGGCCGAGACCACCGCGAAGTCGTACACGGGCAGTCCGTCGTCGCTGCGGTCGGTGCCGAACACCTCGCACGCGACGCCGAGTTCGAAGGGGTTCACGCCGTTCAGGATGACCGCGGCCACGTTTCGCAACATGCGACCAGTGTGCCTCGAAAGTGGCAGTAAATCGAGGCCCTACGGCAGTCCTGCCACTGTTGGTAAGGAGTGTCCGGCGCAAGACTCTTGTACATGGATACGACACACGCGCAGGCTCTCATCGGAATGCTGACCGTTCTCGGGCTGCTGGTGTTCATGGTCACCCCCGCGGTGATCGGCATCGTGCACGACCGGCGGATCGAACGGCAGATCAAGCAGGCGGAGCGGTCCCACCGGGATCCGGCCCCCGCCCGCCCCGGACGGACGCGGTCTCAGCGCTTCGTCACCACCACCGTCACCCACCACTCCTGAAGCCCCTTGCAGGCGACACGGCCGGCCGCGGAGGCGCACAGCGGCCGGGACGCGGAGATCCGGACCGTCCCGGCCGACACCGCCTCGAAGGCGGCGGAGGCGTCACCGGGCAGCAGGACGACACCGCTGTTGACGGCCCTGAGGCCGGGGCCGTCGGCGGCGACCGTCGACCAGGGCCGGGCGGCGGTGCCGTCCAGGGCGACCCGGATCACCCCACCGGCCGGCAGGCAGACCCTGCGGCCGCTGTCGCCCGCGTCGAGGGCCGGCCGCGCCGCACAGGCCGCGGCGGAGCCCCCCGTGGGGGCCGCACTGCTACTGGTACTGCTACTGCCGCTGCCGCGGCCTGGTTCGCTTCCCGTTCCGGCCTGCGTGCCGCAGCCGGCGAGGGCGAGTGCCACCGCCGCGAGGGCGGCGATCCGGTGCTGGACGGTTCTGCTCATGGGGCGACCTCCTTATCCCCTGGGACGTGTCGGCCGCCCGACCGGATCCACCCGGGCCCCGACCGCCGACGCGGCCGGGACCCGGTGCGGAGCGGTGATCAGCTCGTCGTGACGGCGGTGTCGTCGATGACGAAGCTGGTCTGGAGCGAGGAGTCCTCGACCCCGCCGAACTTCAGCGTGACACTGCCGGAGCCGGCGAACGACGACAGGTCGACGCTCTTCTGGACGTACCCGGTGGCCTTGTTCAGGTTGGAGTAGGTCGCCAGCGTGGTCGAGCCGGCGGTGACCGTGAGCTTGTCGTAAGCCGTGGTGGTGCTCGTCTCGGCCGAGTCGACGTGCAGGTAGAAGGTCAGCGTCGCCTTGCAGCCGCTGGGCACCGTCACCGACTGGGACAGCGTGTCGGTGTGGGCGGAGCCGTAGCCGTCCAGCCAGGCGTAGGAGGAGCCGCCGTGCGCCGCCTCACTCGCGGAGCTGGTGATGACCCCGCTGCTGGTGCTCCAGGTGGTGGAGCCCGACTCGAAGCCCGGGTTGCCGAGCAGCTGCGCCGAGGTGCAGCCACCGCCCGAGGCGCCCACCGTCCACGTGAAGGACGCCGAGCCGGAGGCGCCCGTGCTGTCGGTGGCCGTGACCGTGGTGCTGTAGGTGCCGGCCGTGGTCGCCGTGCCGGAGATCAGCCCGGTCGAGCCGTTGATCGACAGCCCCGTCGGCAGACCGCTCGCGCTGTACGTCAGGGTCGCGCCCGCGCTGTCCGAGGCGGAGATCTGGAGACTGACCGAGCCGCCGGTGGCGGTGGTCCGGCTGCCCGGGTTGGTGACGGTCACCGTGTTGCCGGTGCTGCTGCCTGAGGTGAAGGCGCTGGTGCCGTTGGGGGTGCCCCAGCCGGTCGGGCCGTCGTAGCCGGTGGCCGCGGTGCAGAAGTAGGAGGGGGAGCAGCTGCCGTTGCTGCCGCTGGTGACGTCGTAGAGGGCCGAGGTGTGGGTGTAGGGGTACTTGGCCGGGTAGTCGGCGCTGCCCGGGGTGCCGGCCAGCGCGTACACGCCCGCGATGATCGGCGCGGAGGCACTCGTACCGCCGTAGACCGCCCAGCCCGAGCCGCCGTAGGTGTCGTACACGGCCACGCCGGTCGCGGGGTCGGCGACCGCCGAGACGTCCGCCTCCATGCGCTTGGAGCAGCCGGTGTCGGTCTGCCAGCTCGGCTTCGGGTCGTACGCGGAGCAGCCGGAGCCGGTGCCCTCGGTGCTGCTCGTCTTCCACACCGACTCGCTCCAGCCGCGGGAGTTGGACGAGGTGGACAGCGCGGTGCCGCCGACGGCCGTCACGTACTGCGAGGTCGCCGGGTACTCGGCGCCGTACGCGGAGTCGCCGGAGGACACGGTGATGGCGACGCCCGGGTGCTTGAAGTAGGAGGTGTCCTCGCCGGTCTGGGCGGAGGACTCGTCGCCGCCCCAGCTGTTGGAGACGAACTTCGCTCCCAGCGCGACGGCCTCGTTCTCGGCGGTGCCGAGGTCGGAGTCGTTCGCCGAACTGGCCTCGACCAGAATGATGTTGCAGTTGGGGCAGACCGCGCTGACCATGTCGATGTCCAGCGCCTCCTCACCCGCCCAGCCGGTGTCGTTGGTGGGCAGCGAGGTGGTCGAACCGGTCTGGCTGACCTGCTTGAAGCAGCCGTTGGCCTTGGTGCAGGCCGACAGTCCGAACTGGGAGCGGTAGGTGGCCAGGTCGGCGGCGGCGTTGGGGTCGTTGTAGGCGTCGACCACCGCGACCGTCAGACCGGAACCGCCGGTCGAGGGCAGGTTGTACGCGCTGTGCAGGTTGGCCGGGCTGAGGCCGGAGACCGCGGCGGCGGCGTCCGCGGAGACGGCCGCGGCCAGCCGCTGCCGGATGTCGGTGCGCCGCTGCGCGAAGCAGGAGGCGTGACCGGGGGCCGGGGTGCCGCACAGACGTGTGGTCGGCACCTTCTGCCCGGCCTTGCCGGTGGCGTGGACGGCCTGCGCCGAGGGGGCGGTGAGGGCCTTGGCGTTCTGGGTGGCGCGGGAGGTGTGGGTGGCGGCGGGCGCCGCGTGCGCCGGTGCCGCGACGAGCCCCGCGAGGCTGAGCGCGAGGGCGGGCAGGGCGGCGGCCAGGAGTCTTCGCGGGCTCCGCCTGGACTTACCGGTGTGCGTCTGACGCATGGGGTACTGCCTCCGTCGTGGGAGTGGGGATCTCGACGCTGGTGGCAGGCCTGTGACGCGCGTAGCGGCGGCGGGGCGCGATGCCGTCATGGGCATGACACTTCTGGCGTCCTGTGATGCCGCCGTGCGGTGTCGTTGTGGGTGACATGACAGAACGGCCAGAACGTATCCGGGGCCCGTGCGGCGCGGATAGCGGCGCCGGGAGAACTTTGCCGCTCCATAAGGGGTCCATGGACGGCCCATGGATGCTCCATGGGCCGTCCGAAGCCTGGGGGGCTTCCGGAGCGTCAGAAGTCCTCGTCGAGGTCGACCGTCCCCTCCACCGCGACCTGGTACGCCGACGGGCGCCGCTCGAAGAAGTTCGTCAGTTCCTGGACGCCCTGCAACTCCATGAAGGAGAAGGGGTTTTCGGAGCCGTAGAGGGGGGCGAAACCGAGCCGGGTGAGCCGCTGGTCCGCGACGCACTCCAGGTACTGGCGCATCGACTCGGTGTTCATGCCGGGCAGGCCGTCGCCGCAGAGGTCGCGGGAGAACTGCAGCTCCGCCTCGACGGCCTCCCGGATCATGTCCGTTACCTGGTCCCGGAGTTGGTCGTCGAAGAGGTCCGGCTCCTCCTTGCGGACGGTGTCGACCACCTCGAAGGCGAAGGACATGTGCATCGTCTCGTCGCGGAAGACCCAGTTCGTCCCCGTGGCCAGTCCGTGCAGCAGACCCCGGCTGCGGAACCAGTAGACGTAGGCGAACGCGCCGTAGAAGAAGAGGCCCTCGATGCAGGCGGCGAAGCAGATCAGGTTGAGGAGGAAGCGGCGGCGGTCGGCGCGGGTCTCCAGGCGGTCGAGTTTCTCGACCGAGTCCATCCAGCGGAAGCAGAACTCCGCCTTCTCGCGGATGGAGGGGATGTTCTCCACCGCCGCGAAGGCCGCCGCGCGGTCCTCCGGATCGGGCAGGTAGGTGTCCAGCAGCGTCAGGTAGAACTGGACGTGTACCGCTTCCTCGAAGAGCTGCCTGCTCAGATACAGGCGCGCCTCGGGGGAGTTGATGTGCTTGTAGAGGGTCAGCACCAGGTTGTTCGCCACGATGGAGTCGCCCGTCGCGAAGAACGCGACCAGCCGGCCGATCATGTGCTGCTCGCCGGGCGAGAGTTTCGCCAGGTCCGACACGTCGGAGGCGAGGTCGACCTCCTCCACGGTCCAGGTGTTCCTGATGGCGTCCCGGTAGCGCTCGTAGAAGTCGGGGTAGCGCATGGGACGCAGGGTGAGTTCGAAGCCCGGGTCGAGCAGGTTCTTGGTGGTGTCGGCGGTCATTACTGGCAGGCCTCGCAGGACTCGGGGTTCTCAAGGGAGCAGGCGACGGCGTCGGGGTCGGCGGCCTGCTGGAGGGGGACGGCGGGTTCCGGCTGTGCCTGGGCGCGGGCCGCGCGGGCGATGCGGGTCGCCGGGCGCGAGCGCAGGTAGTACGTCGTCTTCAGGCCCGACCGCCAGGCGTAGGCGTACATCGAGGAGAGCTTGCCGATGGTCGGTGTCTCCAGGAAGAGGTTCAGTGACTGGGCCTGGTCCAGGAACGGGGTGCGGGCGGCGGCCATGTCGATCAGGCCGCGCTGCGGGAGTTCCCAGGCCGTGCGGTACAGGGCGCGTACGTCCTCGGGGATCCAGGTGAAGCCGCTCACCGAGCCGTTCGCGTCGCGCAGCGCCTCACGGGTGCGCGCGTCCCAGACGCCCAGCTCCTTCAGGTCCCGCACCAGGTAGGAGTTGACCTGGAGGAACTCGCCCGACAGGGTCTCGCGCTTGAAGAGGTTGGAGACCTGCGGCTCGATGCACTCGTAGGCGCCGGCGATCGAGGCGATGGTGGCGGTGGGCGCGATCGCGAGCAGCAGCGAGTTGCGCATGCCGACGGCCGCGATCCGCTCGCGCAGGGCCGCCCAGCGCTCCGGCCAGGTGAACTCCGCGTCGAAGTGGTCGGGATGCAGCACGCCCCGGGCGGTACGGGTCTTGTCCCAGGCCGGCAGCGGGCCGTTGCGCTCGGCGAGGTCGGCGGACGCCTCGTACGCGGCGAGCATGACGCGCTCGGCGATGCGCGTGGACAGCGCCTTCGCGGCCGGTGAGTCGAAGGGCAGGCGCAGCTGGAAGAAGACGTCCTGGAGGCCCATGACGCCGAGGCCCACCGGGCGCCATCTGGCGTTGGAGCGGCCGGCCTGCTCGGTCGGGTAGAAGTTGATGTCGACGACCCGGTCGAGGAAGGTGACGGCGGTGCGGACCGTCGCGTCCAGCCGCTCCCAGTCGACGTCCCGGGCCGCCGGGTCCACGAACGCGCCCAGGTTGACCGACCCGAGGTTGCAGACCGCCGTCTCCCCGTCGTCGGTGACCTCCAGGATCTCGGTGCACAGGTTGGAGGAGTGGACCACGTGGCCGGGTTCGGCCGTCTGGTTGGCGGTGCGGTTGGCCGCGTCCTTGAAGGTCATCCAGCCGTTGCCGGTCTGCGCGAGGGTGCGCATCATGCGGCCGTACAGGTCGCGGGCCGGCAGGGTCCGGCGCGCGAGGCCCGCGGCCTCCGCCCGGCGGTAGGCGGCGTCGAACTCCGCGCCCCACAGGTCGACGAGTTCCGGCACGTCGGCGGGGGAGAACAGCGACCACTGGCCGTCCGTGTCGACCCGGCGCATGAACTCGTCGGGGACCCAGTGCGCGAGGTTGAGGTTGTGCGTACGGCGGGCGTCCTCGCCGGTGTTGTCGCGCAGTTCCAGGAACTCCTCGATGTCGGAGTGCCAGGTCTCCAGGTAGACCGCGGCGGCGCCCTTGCGCCGGCCGCCCTGGTTCACGGCGGCGACCGAGGCGTCCAGGGTCTTGAGGAACGGGACGATGCCGTTGGAGTGCCCGTTGGTACCCCGGATCAGTGAACCGCGGGCGCGGACGCGGGAGTAGGACAGGCCGATGCCGCCGGCGTGCTTGGAGAGGCGGGCGACCTGGTGGTAGCGGTCGTAGATGGAGTCCAGTTCGTCCAGCGGGGAGTCGAGGAGGTAGCAGGACGACATCTGGGGGTGGCGGGTGCCGGAGTTGAAGAGCGTGGGGGAGGAGGGGAGGTAGTCGAGCCGGCTCATGAGCCCGTAGAGCGCGGCGACCTCGTCCAGGGAGCGTGCGGTGTCGTCCTCCGCGAGGCCGCTGGCGACCCGCAGCATGAAGTGCTGCGGTGTCTCGATGACCTGACGGGTGATCGGGTGCCGGAGCAGGTAGCGGCTGTGCAGGGTGCGCAGGCCGAAGTAGCCGAAGCGGTCGTCGGCCCTGGGGTCGACGAGGGCGTCGAGGCGGTCGGCGTGGACGCGGACGAACTCGGCGGTGCGGTCGGCGAGAAGTCCCTCGCGGTGTCCGACCGCGACCGACTCGGTGAACGTGGTGACGCCCTGCGAGGCGGCTTCCGCGGTGATGCTCAGGGTGAGCAGCCGGGCGGCCAGCTTCGAGTAGGCGGGGTCCTCGGAGATGAGACCTGCCGCGGCCTCGGTCGCCAGCTCCCGCAGTTCCGCAGTGTCCGCCCGCGCGGACCGGCCGCGCAGGGCTGCGGCGGCGACCCGGCCGGGGTCGGCGTCGGGGAGGTCGGCGGTCAGCCCGGTCAGGGTCCGCAGCAGCGCGGCTCTGGGGCCGTCGTCGGCCACGGGGTCGGCTGTCGCTGAGGCCGGTTCGGCTGGCGCGATGGTCACGTGGGGCTCTCCCTCGCTCGGCACGGGGCCTTGCGGAAGGGGGCAGCTCGCGAGCGCGCGCGGCGTCGCGTCCACCGGCCCATTCCACGAGGCCCGGACGTCCTGGCGGCCCGGCCGGACGGCCGGGCGCCACTGTCGGCAGGTGCTCGGACTTGAGTCTCGTACGCGGATATGCGCGCATGAGTACACCGTTGCGGGACAGTTCCGGATTCGCACCGGATTCCCCTGCGGCGACAGCGAGCATGAGCATACATCTTGTGCCGGGCCGCAGTTGCACCCCCAGATGTTGTGTCCTGTCGGCTTCGGAGCGTGTCCGGGCGTCCACGGGCGGAGTGCGGCGGCGAGGTGGGGGACACGGCTGCGGGCCGCCGGAGACGCTCCGGCGCCCCGCTGTCGGACAGGTCCTCGGGTCAGTGCGCGGTGCCCGCCGTGGCCGGGGGCAGCTCCACCTCCACGCCCGGGTCGCCCGCGTCCGCCGTGTAGTCCTGCGGCCGGGTCTCGTCGATGCCGTCGGGGGCCTTCGCCGCCTTCAGCGCGAAGGTGAGGACCACCGTGACGACGAGGTTCAGCACGAACGCCGTCAGACCGATGTAGCCGATCTCCCCGATGCCGGGGATCTCCTTGGCCGAGCCGCCGAAGTGCTTCTGGGTGGGGGAGGCGACGCCGTACGCGGCGAAGGTGCCGTAGACCATGCCGACCGCCCAGCCGGCCAGCAGCGCCCAGCGGTGGAACCAGCGGGTGAAGAGGCCGCCGACCAGCGCCGGGAAGGTCTGGAGGATCCAGATGCCGCCCAGCAGCTGGAAGTTGATCGCCACCGTCTTGTCCATGGTCAGCACGAAGACCAGCGCGCCCACCTTCACCAGCAGCGAGACCAGCTTGGAGACCTTGGTCTCCTGCGCGGGTGTCGCGTCGGGCCTGATGAAGTCCCTGTAGATGTTGCGGGTGAAAAGGTTCGCGGCCGCGATCGACATGATCGCCGCCGGGACGAGCGCGCCGATGCCGATCGCGGCGAACGCGACGCCCGCGAACCAGTCCGGGAACATGTTCTCGAACAGCTGCGGGATCGCCAACTGCCCGTTGGTGACCTTGACTCCGGCCGCGATCGCCATGAAGCCGAGCAGGGCCAGCAGGCCGAGCATCAGCGAGTACAGCGGCAGGATCGTGGTGTTGCGGCGGATCACCTCACGACTGCGCGAGGACAGCGTCGCCGTGATCGAGTGCGGGTACATGAACAGGGCGAGGGCGGAGCCCAGCGCCAGGGTGGCGTACGTCCACTGTCCCGCCTCGGCCGGGACCAGCGCCCCGCGCGGTTTGCCCGTCGCCGGGTTGGTCTGGCTGAACGCCTCGCCGGCCTTGGCGAAGATGTCGTCGAAGCCGCCCAGCTTGATCGGGATGTAGATGATCGCCACCGCGATGACGACGTAGATCAGCCCGTCCTTCACGAACGCGATCAGCGCGGGCGCCCGCAGTCCCGACGAGTAGGTGTAGGCGGCCAGTACGCCGAAGGCGATCAGCAGGGGCAGGTCCTTCACGAACCAGTTGGTGTTCTCCCCGCCGCCCACGCCCATCACGTCCAGCACGGCCTGGATGCCGACCAGTTGGAGCGCGATGTACGGCATCGTCGCCAGGATGCCGGTGACGGCCACCGCCAGCGACAGGCCCTTGGAGCCGAACCGGCCGCGCACGAAGTCCGAGGTGGTGACGTATCCGTGCTTGTGCGAGACCGACCACAGGCGCGGCAGGAACGTGAAGATCAGCGGGTACACCAGGATCGTGTACGGGACGGCGAAGAAGCCCGCCGCGCCGGCCGCGTAGACCGCCGCGGGCACCGCGACGAAGGTGTACGCCGTGTAGAGGTCGCCGCCGAGCAGGAACCAGGTGACCCAGGTGCCGAACGACCGTCCGCCCAGGCCCCATTCGTCGAGGCTGTGCTCGTTCTCCGCCTTGCGCCAGCGCGCGGCGAGGAAGCCCATGGCCGTGACGGCCAGGAAGAAGAAGATGAAGACGCCGAGCGCGACGCCGTTGACTCCGTCGTTCACGTCGACGCGCCTCCGTTCCGTGCGGCGCGGGCGCGCTGGTCACGGCGCCACAGCGCGTACGCGGTCATCGTCAGGGCCGTGGAGATGAGCACCCACAGCATCTGGTACCAGTAGAAGAACGGGATCCCGATGAACGCCGGGTCCGTCTTCGCGTACGAACCGATCCACAGCATCGCGACGAACGGCGCCGCCAGACACAGCGCGATGACCACGCGGACCGGTGTCACCACCGGTGGTCGTACTTCGGGCACATCGGACATGGCGCGGCTCCGTCCCCTCGCTGATCACCTGGGCAATGCGCAGGCAATGTAGGCGACGGCGTCACGGCAGCGAAAGCCCCCGTCCGGATATCGACCCGACATCCTCACCTGGCCCGACGCGACCCGACCCGACCCGGCCACGGGACGCGGGGCCTGTCGCGGCCCTAGTCCTGCGGACGCTTGAGCCTGGCCACGAACTTGTAGCGGTCGCCCCGGTACACCGACCGCACCCACTCCACGGGCTGGCCGGTCCGGTCCAGCGAGTGCCGGGACAGCATCAGCATCGGCAGGCCCACGTCGGTGCCGAGCAGGCCGGCCTCGCGCGGGGTGGCCAGCGAGGTCTCGATGGTCTCCTCGGCCTCGGCGAGATGGACGTCGTAGACCTCGGCGAGCGCGGTGTAGAGGGAGGTGTACTTGACGAGGCTGCGGCGCAGCGCCGGGAAGCGCTTGGCCGACAGGTGGGTCGTCTCGATGGCCATCGGCTCGCCGTTGGCCATGCGCAGCCGCTCGATGCGCAGCACCCGGCCGCCGGCCGTGATGTCGAGCAGGTCGGCGAGCCGGTCGTCGGCGGTGATGTAGCCGATGTCCAGGAGCTGGGAGGTGGGTTCGAGGCCCTGGGCGCGCATGTCCTCGGTGTACGAGGTGAGTTGGAGCGCCTGGGAGACCTTCGGTTTGGCGACGAAGGTGCCCTTGCCCTGGATGCGTTCGAGCCGGCCCTCGACGACGAGTTCCTGCAGCGCCTGGCGCACGGTGGTGCGGGAGGTGTCGAACTCGGCGGCCAGGGTGCGCTCGGGCGGGACGGGCGTGCCGGGCGACTGCGTCTCCGTCATGTCCAGCAAGTGCTTCTTGAGGCGGTAGTACTTGGGCACGCGCGCGGTACGGACGGTCGCCCCACCCTCGTTCTCCGCACTGCTGACCTCGGTGCTCATGCTCCGCCTTCCCGGCTCCGGACGCCGAAACGACCGACATCCGTCGGCCACGGCTCACATCGTGGCACGGTCCGGGCGGGTTGGCCCCACACGCTCCGTGATCCCCTCTGTATACCCTCGGCGCCGTTGTTGGTCTAGTCCACCGCGCCGCTCCCCGGGCTGTGGTACAGCGCCGGTGGTCCGTCCGATTGGTCGCTTGCGCAATGAAAGGTCCCTGCATATCTCGGTCGCATCACGGACGCCCGGAGCCCGCTTGAACACCCTTGACACACCAATTGGTCTGGGCCAAGCTCCCCCTACTGGTCTACACCATTGGTCCAGTCCCGGCTTCATGGGCGGTACGTGCTTTGGCTGGCACCGCGGGGAGGCAGGGGGGTTCGTGGGCATCCCTGAGGAGGGTGGCGTGAAGCGCAAGCTGATAGTCGCGATCGGTATCGCGGGCATGATGGTCTCCATCGCGGCGTGCGGGGACGACGGCAGCGGGAGTTCGGACAAGAGCGGCGCGGACGCCAAGGAGCTGACCGTCTGGCTCACCGTGGACGCCCAGAACAACTGGCCGGAACTGGTGAAGGCCGCTGACGCCGCCGTACAGAAGAAGCACCCCGGCGTCAAGATCAACCACGAGTACTACGGCTGGCCGGACAAGAACACCAAGCTCGACGCGGTGCTCGCCACCGACAAGGCCCCCGACGTGGTCGAGATGGGCAACACCGAGATGCTCGGCTACATGGTGAAGGGAGCCTTCGCCCCCCTCGACACGGCGAAGTTCGACAATTCCTCCGCCTGGCTGGACGGCCTCAAGGCCTCGGTGACCTACGACGGCAAGACCTACGGCGTCCCCTACTACGCCGGTGGCCGGGTGGCCAACTGGCGCAAGGACCTCTTCGCCTCGGCCGGCGTCAAGTCCACCCCGAAGACGTACGCCGAACTGACCTCCGCCCTGGACAAGGTCCAGAAGAAGGAGGGCAAGAAGTTCAGCGCCTGGTACCAGCCCACCCGTGACTGGTACGCGGCCATGTCCTTCGTCTACGACGCCGGCGGCTCCATCGCCAAGGAGGAGGGCGGCCAGTGGAAGGCCAGCCTCTCCTCGCCCGAGTCGGTCAAGGGCCTCACCGAGTTCAAGAACGTCGTCGACAAGTACATGCACGGCGACAAGACCAAGGACGAGTCGGACCGTTACATCGTCTACGGCCAGGGCAAGTCCGGCATGATCTTCGGCGCGGCCTGGGAGGGCGCGACCTCCGAGGACCCGAAGAACGACAAGACCGGCAAGCTCAAGGGCAAGCTCGAGAACTTCGTGATGCCCGGCCCGTCCGGCAAGAACCTGCCCGTCTTCCTCGGCGGCAGCGACCTCGCCGTCCCGGTGAAGTCGAAGGCGCAGGCCCTCGCCGCCGAGTGGATCAACGCGTTCACCGGTCCCGCCGGCCAGAAGGGTCTGATCGGCAAGGGCAACCTGCCCAACAACAAGACCGACCTCGCGACCCTCAAGAACGACCCCGCGACCGCGGTCCCGGCCACCGCGGCCGAGTCCAACTGGTTCGTCCCGATGGCACCGGGCTGGGGCCAGGTCGAGAAGGCCCAGGTCCTGCAGACGATGCTGCAGGAGATCGGCACCGGCAAGAAGTCGGTCGAGGACGCCGCCAAGGAGGCGGACACCGCGATCGACAAGGTCATCAACACCAAGTGACCTGGAACGGGGCCCCGCCGACAGCGGGGCCCTGCTTTCCGTACGACCTGAGGGACCGCTGAGGAGCGCGCCGATGAGTGCCGCAGACACGACCACTGCCAAAGTGCCGCCGACGCGGCCGTCGCCACCACCACCGGCGCTCGCCGAGAAGCCACCGGGCAAGCGGAGCCGGGGCGCCGCCGGCACCCCGTGGCTGCTGCTCGCCCCCTGTCTGCTGATCCTGGCGCTCGTCCTCGGCTACCCGCTGGTCCGCCTGGTCACCCTCTCCTTCCAGAAGTTCGGGCAGTCCCAGCTGTGGGGCTTCCAGCCGGCCGAGTCGGTCGGCTTCGACAACTTCACCAAGGTGCTGGGCGACAGCGAGTTCTGGCAGGTCGTGGTCCGCACGATCGTCTTCGCCGCCGGCTCGGTGATCTTCACCATGGTCCTCGGCATGCTGGTGGCGCTGCTGCTCCAGCGTGTCTCCGGCTGGGTGAAGACCCTCATCAACATCGCGCTGGTGGCCAGCTGGGGCATGCCGATCATCGTCGCCACCACGGTCTTCAAGTGGCTGTTCGACGCCGACTACGGCATCCTCAACGCGCTCCTCAGCAAGCTGCCCGGCGTCGACATGATCGGCCACAACTGGTTCGCCAGCGGACCGCAGGGGCTCGCCGTGATCATGCTCCTGGTGGTGTGGGGCGCGGTGCCGTTCGTCGTCATCACCCTCAGCGCGGGTCTCACCCAGGTGCCCGCCGAACTGGAGGAGGCGGCCCGGCTGGACGGCGCCGGCGCCTGGGGCGTGTTCCGCTACGTCACCCTCCCCATCCTCAAGCCGATCATCGTGATGCTGACGACCCTCTCGGTCATCTGGGACATGGGCGTCTTCCCGCAGGTCTTCGTGATGCGCAACGGCCATCCGGAGGCGGAGTTCCAGCTCCTCACCACGTACTCCTACGACCGGGCCTTCGTGGTCAACGACTACGCGCAGGGCTCCGCGATCGCCCTGCTCACCGTGGTGCTGCTGCTCGGCGTGGTCGCCGTCTACATGCGCCAGATGCTGAAGATCGGAGACGTCGAATGACCGTCATGGACGCCGTCGCCACCACGACAGGCGGCGCGGGCACCCCGCGGCCCCGCAGATCCAGGGCCGGCTGGAACCTTCTCGGTCTCCTCGTCTTCGTCAGCGCGGGCTTCCCCGTCTACTGGATGCTCAACACGGCGGTCAAGCCGGCCAAGGACGCCATCGACCCCGACCCGAGCCTGCTGCCGACCGGCTTCACCCTCTCCAACTTCAGCCGGGCGCTGGACATCGCGGACTTCTGGGGCCCGGTCGGCCGCAGCCTGATCGTGTCCCTGTCGGTCGTGGCCATCGGCATCGTGGTCGGCATGCTGGCCGCGCTCGCCATCTCCCGCTTCGCCTTCCGCGGCCGCAAGATCGTGATCGTGGGCATCCTGGCGGTCCAGATGATCCCGCTGGTCGCCATGATCATTCCGGTCTTCCTGCTCCTCAACGACCTGGAGCAGTACGACAAGCTCACCGGCCTGATCCTCACGTACCTGACCTTCATCCTCCCCTTCACGGTGTGGACGCTGCGCGGCTTCATCGTCAACATCCCCCGGGAGCTGGAGGAGGCGGCCATGGTCGACGGCTGCTCCCGCACCGGCGCCTTCATCCGGGTCGTCTTCCCGCTGCTGGCCCCCGGCATGGTCGCCACCTCGGTCTACGGCTTCATCCAGGCGTGGAACGAGTACCTCTACGCCCTCATGCTGCTCAGCCAGAAGAACCAGACCGCGACCGTCTGGCTCGGCAACTTCACCACCAAGCACGGCACCGAGTACGCCCCGATGATGGCCGGCTCCACGCTGATGGCCGTGCCGATCGTCGTCCTGTTCCTCCTCGTCCAGCGCAAGATGGCCGCGGGTCTGACCGCTGGCGCCGTGAAGGGATAACGCAGCCCGATGACGACATTCGCCAGTGGCACCACTGCGTCCGATTCAGGGGGAGACGGTCTCTCGCGTGACGCGCTGACCGTCCTCCAGCCCGGCTTCCCGGGCACCACGCCCCCCGACTGGCTGCTGCGCAGGCTCGGCGAGGGACTCGCCTCCGTCGGACTGTTCGGCCGTAACATCGCCTCGCCCGAGCAACTGTCGGCGCTGACCGACCGGTTGCGCGCCGAACGCGAGGACGTGCTGGTCGCGATCGACGAGGAGGGCGGTGACGTCACCCGTCTGGAGGTGCGCACCGGTTCCTCCTTCCCCGGCAACCACGCGCTCGGCGCGGTCGACGACGTCGAGCTGACCGGACGGGTCGCCGCCGAGCTCGGCCGCCGCCTCGCCGCGTGCGGGGTCAACCTCAACTGGGCCCCGTCGGCGGACGTCAACTCCAACCCGGCCAACCCGGTCATCGGCGTCCGGTCCTTCGGCGCCGGCACCGACCTGGCCGCCCGGCACACGGCCGCCTACGTCACCGGCCTGCAGTCCGCCGGTGTCGCCGCCTGCACCAAGCACTTCCCCGGCCACGGCGACACCGCGGTCGACTCCCACCACGCGCTGCCCCGCGTCGACGCGGCAGCGGACGTGCTGCGGACCCGCGAACTCGTGCCGTTCCGCGCCGCCGTCGCCGCCGGCACCCGCGCGGTGATGAGCGCCCACATCCTGGTCCCCGCCCTCGACCCTGACCGTCCGGCGACACTGTCCCGGCGCATCCTGACCGACCTGCTGCGCGGCGAACTCGGCTACGACGGCCTGATCGTCACCGACGGCATGGAGATGCGGGCCGTCGCCGGCACCTACGGCATCGAACGCGGCAGCGTCCTGGCCGTCGCGGCCGGCGCCGACGCGATCTGCGTGGGCGGCGGCCTGTCCGACGAAGAAACGGTACGGCGCCTGCGCGACGCGCTGGTCACGGCGGTGCGCTCCGGCGAGCTGCCCGAGGAACGCCTCGCGGACGCGGCGGAGCGGGTACGCGCCCTCGCCCGCTGGACGGCGTCGGCGGCCGGCGCCGCCGGACAGCTCGCCGCGGACCCCGAGGTCGGCCTGCGCGCGGCCCGGCGCGCCCTGCGGATCACCGGGGCGCCGGACTTCACCCCCCTGAGCGAAGCGCCCTACGTCGCCGCGCTCACCCCCGTCGCGAACATCGCGGTGGGCGACGAGACGCCCTGGGGCGTGGCCGCGGAACTCTCCCGGCTGCTCCCCGGCACCCGCACGGGCAGCTTCTCCGGCGAGGACGCCGGGCATCTCGCCCTGGCCGCCGCCGGTGAGCGCCGGATCGTGGCCGTCGTACGCGACGAGCACCGCCACCCCTGGATGGCGGCCGCCCTCGACATCCTGCTGGCGGCCCGCCCCGACACGGTCGTCGTGGAGATGGGCCTGCCGCGGGCCGCCCCGCGAGGAGCCGTGCACATCGCCACCCATGGCGCGGCCCGGGTGTGCGGCCGCGCGGCGGCGGAGGTCGTCGCGGGCGTGTGACCCGTACGGCGAAGGCGCCGGCCCCCATGCGGGACCGGCGCCTTCCGTTGTGCGCGCGGCGGGTGACGACAGGTCGCCGTCGCCTGGGACCGCTCGTCCGGATCGGGCCGGGCTCGTGGGTCCGGCCCGATCCGGACGGAAGACCCTAGATGCCCTGCCAGTCCGGCTTGTGGGCGAAGGTGTGCCGGAAGTAGTCGGCGAGCTTCAGCTTGGACGCGGCGGCCTCGTCGACGACGACGGTGGCGTGCGGGTGGAGCTGGAGCGCGGAGGCCGGGCAGACCGCGGCGACCGGACCCTCCACCGTCGCGGCGACCGCGTCCGCCTTGCCCTCGCCGGTGGCCAGCAGCACCAGGTGCCGGGCCTCCAGGATGGTGCCGATGCCCTGCGTGATGACGTGGTGCGGGACCTGCTCGATGTCGCCGTCGAAGAAGCGCGCGTTGTCCACGCGCGTCTGTTCGGTGAGCGTCTTGATCCTGGTCCGGGAGGCGAGTGAGGAGCAGGGCTCGTTGAACCCGATGTGCCCGTCGGTGCCGATCCCGAGCAGCTGGAGGTCCACCCCGCCGGCCTCGGTCAGCGCCCTGTCGTACGCCTCGCACGCCCCGAGCACGTCCTCGGCCGTGCCGTCGGGGCCCATGAACGCGTCCATGCCGATCCCGAGCGGCTCCAGCACCTCGCGCCGCAGCACCGAGCGGTAGGACTCCGGGTGGTCGGCGGGCAGCCCCACGTATTCGTCGAGCTGCGCGATCCGGGCCCGCGAGGCGTCCACGGCACCGGACTTCACGCCGGCCGCCAGCGCCTCGTACACGGGCAGCGGGGTCGAGCCGGTGGCCACCCCGAGCAGGGCCTCGGGCCTGTGCCGCAGGAGGCGGGCGATGGCGCCGGCGATGAGTTCCCCGCCCGACCGGGCGTCCGGAACGATGACAACTTCCACGCTGGGCCTGCCGATCTGGAGAGCGATCCGAACACGGTAAGAATGATGATATGTGGTTTAGACCAATCTAACAGAGGGGGACGAGCCGGCGGCGGCCGCGGAAACTGTCCTCGCGATCCGGCCCCGCGCACGAACCCACACGGGTTAGGCTGCGTGGTGGACGCCCAGGCGTCCGGCCTGTTCCAGAAGAGACAACAACAAACAGCCTCCAACGCATGGACACACGTAGTGGTCTAGTCCAGAATGCGGGGGAGAAACCACCACGCCTCCGTCCTCCCCGCACAGGAGGACGGACCGAGGATCCGGAGCTCTCTGCCCTGACTGCCCCGGCTCCTCATCCTTCGGCCGACCGGGACCGCACACCCCGCGGCCGTTGTTGCTCCGGGCTGCGGTGCCGGGAGGGTTGAGGGTCCCTCCCAGGCGCCGCGGCCCGCGGGTGTCTTTGGGCCCCCGCCACACGCCGTGACCGTCTCCGCGTTCCCGTGCGGCTTGTTTTAGGCCCTGCACATACCCCCAGGTACGCTCGGCCACGTGCCCTCCATGAACGAACTCGTACGCCAGCACACCGCCCTCGAGGACTCCGACCTCGAGTGGCTCCACCTGCTGGTCTCGGAGTGGCAGCTGCTCTCCGACCTCTCCTTCGCCGACCTCGTCCTGTGGGTGCCCACCCGCGACGGCACCCGCTATGTGTCCGTCGCCCAGATGCGGCCCAACACCGGCCCCACCTCGTACCAGGACGACATGGTCGGCCACCTCGTCCCGCGCGGGCGCCGCCCGATGCTGGACGCGGCCCTCGACGAGGGGCGGATCGTGCGTGAGGGCGACCCCGAGTGGCGTGAGGAGGTCCCGGTCCGCGTCGAGTCGATCCCCGTCCGGCGGCAGGGCCGCGTGCTCGGCGTCATCGCGCGCAACACCAACCTCCTGACCGTGCGCACCCCGAGCCGCCTGGAGCTGACGTACCTCCAGAGCGCCTCGGACCTCGCGCAGATGATCGCGGCCGGCTCCTTCCCCTTCCCGAACCAGCAGGTGGACATGGACGCCTCGCCCCGGGTGGGCGACGGTCTGGTCCGGCTGGACGTGGACGGCATCGTCCAGTACGCCTCGCCGAACGCCCTGTCCGCGTATCACCGCCTCGGTCTCGCGACCGACCTCGTCGGCCAGCACTTGGGCGAGACCACCGCCGAACTCGCCCCGTCGCTCGGGCCGGTTGACGAGGCGCTGGCCAAGGTCGCCAGCGGCTGGGCACCGCGTGAGTTCGAGATCGAGTCGCCTGACGGGGTGATCCAGTTCCGGGCGATCCCGCTCAAGCCCAAGGGCACCCGGATCGGTTCGCTGGTCCTGCTCCGCGACGTGACGGAACTGCGCCGCCGTGAGCGCGAGTTGATCACCAAGGACGCCACCATCCGGGAGATCCACCACCGGGTGAAGAACAACCTCCAGACGGTGGCCGCCCTGTTGCGGCTCCAGGCCCGGCGCATCGAGTCCGACCGCGGCCGCGAGGCCCTGGAGGAGGCCGTACGGCGGGTCGGCTCGATCGCGATCGTGCACGAGACGCTCTCCCAGAACCTGGACGAGCGCGTGGAGTTCGACGAGATCGCCGACCGCGTGCTCGCGATGGTCGCCGAGATCTCGCCGGGCAAGGTGGCCGGCCGGCGCACCGGCCGCTTCGGCATCCTGGACGCCGAGGTCGCCACCCCCCTGTCGATGGTGCTGACGGAGATCCTGCAGAACGCCCTGGAACACGGCTTCCGCGAGGGCGAGACCGGCACGGTCGAGGTCTCGGCGGTCCGCAGCGGCACCACGCAGGACACCCGTCTCCTGGTCACCGTCCAGGACGACGGCGTCGGACTGCCCGAAGGCTTCGATCCGCACACCGGCGGCAACCTCGGCCTCCAGATCGTACGGACGCTGGTGGAGGGCGAGTTGGGCGGCACGTTCGACATGGTCCCGGCGCCGGAGCGGGGCACGCGGGTGATCCTCGACATCCCGGTGCGGACCCCCAAGTAGCTCGGCCCGCCGACGGCCCGTCGTAGGCCCGTCGGAAGAAGAACAGCAAGAAGCCCCGGACCGTCGAGCGGTCCGGGGCTTCCTCATGCTCGTTGCCAGCGTGTGCTGCGCATCGGGGGTACTGCGCGCTGCGGCTCGGGGGCGGGAGAAGCGTACGCGCTGTACGCGCCGCCAAGCCAGGCTGTCGCGGGGCGGGTGTGTCAGGCGGTGGCCTGACGGGCCCGGTTGCGGGCGGCGCGGCGCTTCATCGCACGGCGCTCGTCCTCGCTGAGACCACCCCAGACGCCGGAGTCCTGGCCGGACTCAAGCGCCCACTGCAGGCACTGCTCCATGACGGGGCAGCGGCGGCAGACGGCCTTGGCTTCCTCGATCTGCAGCAGCGCAGGACCGGTGTTGCCGATGGGGAAGAAGAGCTCGGGGTCTTCCTCGCGGCAAACGGCGTTGTGACGCCAGTCCATGGCTGCTACCTCTCCTTGGTATTACATGCACGTTGCTTGTGAATGTGAACGCTTTCACGAATCCCTCAACAAGTGAAGGGCCGACCGCCAGGTTTCCCTGGTGTGGTCCTGTGTGTGATGAGGGGTTCTGGTGATCAGTGGAGGCCGGTGTTGCGGGCCGTCTCGATCGCCACGTAGAGACTCGCAAACCTCAGCGACGGATACAACCCCTTCCGGAAAGTTTTTTTTGATTCCTCGGTGTCGACTAGGTCACAGCCGTACTTCCATGGGGTGGACCCTGGTCTAAACGTTCGAGTGAAAGGACTTTCGCGCCTTCTGCTCACACAATCACACGCAGTGCACGGCGTACGCCTGTGAACGTCACGCTCGTACGGAGCCCGAGGTGGTCGCCGTCCATCTGAAGGGGCAGCGGGGCCTTCGAATGCAAGGTGAACTCGGTCAGGTCGTGCAGCGACACCGCGTGCTTGCCATGAGGTCCGCGCTCGGGGGACGAACTGAGCAACTGGGTGCCATACCGGGCAACCGCGGCCGTCGACAGACGGCTGAGACCGAGCACGTCGAGCCCTTTATCGAACGAGGCCTTAGGCGACGTGTACATGGGGCGATTGCCGAGATACGTCCAGGGCGAGGTGTTCGAGACTATCGCCACCACCAGATCGGTGACCGTCTCCTCGCCGGGCCGCTCGACACTGACCATGCCGTGCCGGCGGTTGGTCTCCCCGAGGAACTGCCGCACCACCTGACGTACATACAGCGCGTGCGTCGACCTGCGGCCTCGCTCGCGCTGCTGCTCCACTCGGCCCACCACACCCGCGTCGAAGCCGAGTCCGGCGTTGAAGGTGAACCAGCGGGACGGCACGGCCTCGTCCTCGGTGCCCGGGGTGCCGGACGTCAGGCCCAGCCCGACCGTGCGCTCCCGGCCCTCGCGCAGCGCGTCCAGCAGTGCGCCCGTGGCCTCCACCGCGTCGTTGGGCAGGCCCAGGGCCCGGGCGAAGACGTTGGTGGAGCCGCCGGGGACCACCGCGAGTCCGGGCAGGCGCTCCGGCTCCGGGCCGGCGTGCAACAGACCGTTGACGACCTCGTTGACCGTGCCGTCACCGCCGAGGGCCACCACCAGATCGACGTTCCCGCTCTCCGCCGCCTGCCGGCCCAGGTCGCGCGCGTGGCCGCGGTACTCGGTGGTGACCGCCTCGAGTTTCATCTCGCTCGCCAGCGCGTGGATCAGTACATCGCGCGTACGTGCGCTTGTGGTGGTTGCCGCCGGATTGACCACGAGGAGTGCACGCATGGATTGCAGCGTACCTACTCGGCGGTACCGATCCCAGGCCGAGTCAAGGATCAGGTAAGAGATCGGTGCGTGAACCTCACCACGGGAGGCTGCGCGGGCACGGCTACCCTGCAAGGGTGACCTCTCAGCAGAACCCCGCCCCCGAAGCCGTCCGGGACAGCGGGCCCCGCCCCGCCCGGCTCACCGCCGCGGCGGCGCTCGCCGCGCTGGAGGGGCTCGCCCTGGTCGTCGGCGGCGCCTGGATTCTGGTCGAGGGCCTCACCGGGGAGCCGGACGACCGCGGGTCGGCCGTCACCGGCGGGATCACGCTGATCGTCCTCGCGCTGCTGCCGCTGCTCGCCGCGCGCGGGCTGCTCGGCCGGCGCGGCTGGAGCCGGGGGCCCGCCGTCATCACGCAGCTCGTCGCGCTGCTGGTGGCGTACGACCTGCTGCAGGCCGACAGCGTGGCGATCCCGGCCGGGATCGTGCTCGCGGTCGTCGCCGTCGTGGCGCTGGTACTGCTGGTCAATCCGGCGACGACCCAGGCCCTCGGGATCAAGGGACCGGGCCGCGCCCGGGACGAGGAGCGCGGGTAGCAGGACCGGGGCCCCGGCTCCGGGGCCGGGCGGTCTACTCCTCCACGAGCAGCTTCTCCCGCAGTTGGGCCAGCGTGCGGGCCAGCAGACGGGACACGTGCATCTGCGAGATGCCGACCTCCTGCGCGATCTGCGACTGGGTCATGTTGCCGAAGAAACGCAGCAGCAGGATCCGCTTCTCGCGCGGCGGGAGATCTTCCAGGAGTGGCTTGAGCGACTCGCGGTACTCGACGCCCTCCAGCGCCTCGTCCTCCGCGCCCAGGGTGTCCGCGACCGCGGGGGACTCGTCGTCCGTGTCGGGGACGTCGAGGGAAAGCGTGGAGTACGCGTTGGCGGACTCCAGGCCCTCAAGGACCTCCTCCTCCGAGATGGCCAGCTTCTCGGCCAGTTCGTGGACGGTGGGGGAGCGGCCGTGCTGCTGTGACAGCTCGGCCGTCGCCGTGGTCAGCGCGAGGCGCAGTTCCTGCAGCCGGCGCGGGACGCGCACCGCCCAGCCCTTGTCGCGGAAGTGGCGCTTGATCTCGCCGACGACCGTGGGGGTCGCGTACGTCGAGAACTCGACGCCGCGCTCCGGGTCGAAGCGGTCCACGGACTTGATCAGGCCGATGGTGGCGACCTGGGTGAGGTCGTCCAGCGGCTCGCCGCGGTTGCGGAAGCGGCGGGCGAGGTGTTCGACGAGCGGCAGGTGCATGCGCACCAGCCGGTTGCGCAGCTCCGCGTACTCGGGGCTGCCGTCCTGCAGTTTGCGCAGTTCGATGAACAGGGCGCGTGCCCCGCTGCGGTCCTGAGGGCTGTGCTGAGTGGCCCGCACGCGCTGCGGGGCCTTTTCGTCTTCTCGCTCGTGCTCGCTCATCGTCCCGCCCGTTGCCCTTCCCCGAGCCCGCGCCTCCGCTGGGACGGGGGTGACGCCGACCTGTCCGTCCGCGGGCGTGTTCTGCGCGGTGCCTTCCCGCTCCCGCTGCCCGTCGCCCGCGGGCTCCGAGGAGTCGTCCTCCGGGTGCGGCCGGGCCTGCTCGGGGATGCCGTCGATGCCGTCCGCCGTGCGCCGGAACGTACTCGGGCCGCCCGCTCCCGAGCCTCCGGCCGTACCCGAGCCGGGGAGACCCCCCTCGGCCGGCAGCTCCCGTGTGCCGCGCTCTTCGTCCCGCACCGGCCCGTCCCCGTTCCTCACGCCGGCCCGGGTCCCGCGCCGCGCTGTTTGTAGAGGCTGATCGAAACGGTTTTGTCCTCGTCCACGGCGGAGGAGACCTTGCCCGCCAGGGCCGACAGCACGGTCCAGGCGAACGTGTCCCGCGCGGGCGCGTGACCGTCCGTGGTCGGCGCCGAGACGGTGACCTCGAGCGAGTCGTCGACGAGCCGGAAAACGCAGCTGAGCACCGAGCCCGGCACGGCCTGCTGGAGCAGGATCGCGCAGGCCTCGTCCACCGCGATGCGGAGGTCCTCGATCTCGTCGAGGGTGAAGTCCAAACGGGCCGCGAGGCCGGCCGTGGCCGTCCGCAGCACCGACAGGTAGGCACCCGCAGCCGGCAGCCGGACTTCCACGAAGTCCTGGGTCGCGGGTTCGCCTGCGATCTGGGACACCCTCACCTCCAAGGTGGTACAAGCTTTTCGGGCCGAGGGTCGCCCCCCGGGGTAACGCGACACGTCGTGCAGCGGTGACGCTACCGCGCTCTCGACTTTCCTGTCCCCGGGACCCCAACCCCCTGCTGTCACTCATAGTAAACCTATGAGCACGCTCCGTGGCTAGAGGGTTCGCGGCCCCAATTGGGAACAGGGCACGTCGGGTTGACGTACCCAGACGTCAGACGGTCGAACCGTGCGGATCTGAGTCTCCCCGCGCGGCCCGGAGTCACCGGACCCAGCGTCACACGAGTACGTGGTCCACGAAGCACCAACGCCAGTTCTCGCCGGGCTCGAAGGTCCGCATCACGGGATGCCCGGTGTCCTTGTGGTGCTCGCTGGCGTGCCGGGCCGGCGACGAGTCGCAGCAGCCGACGTGACCACAGGTGAGGCACAGCCGAAGCTGTACCGGGTGCGTACCGTCGCGCAGGCACTCCAGGCAGGTCTCGCTCAGCGGCCCGGGGTCCGGGTGCGGCAGCGCGTCGGCATGCGTGCACTGTTTCATGATTGCCAGATTACGACGGGTGTGCGGGTGACCGCGCGCAAAAAACCGAGGGCGGGCGAGAACCATGGACGTGATGCCACTGCTGTTGCTGGTGGCGGGGAGTGCGGCGGTCGCCGCCGGAGCCCGGCGCACCCCGGTCCCGGCACCGCTGCTGCTGGTCGCGGCCGGCCTGGTGATCTCGTACGTCCCCGGCGTTCCCGGCTACACCCTCGACCCGCACATCGTGCTCCCGCTGATCCTGCCCCCGCTGCTCTACACGTCCGCCACCGACAGCTCCTACCTCGACCTGCGCGCGCAGTTGCGGCCCGTCGCGCTGCTGTCGGTGGGGTACGTGCTGTTCGCCACCTTCGTGGTCGGCTGGGCCGTCTACCGGATCGTCCCGGGGCTGCCGCTGGCCGCGGCCCTGGTGCTGGGCGCGGTGGTGGCGCCGCCGGACGCCGTCGCCGCGACCGCGGTGGCACGCCGGGTCGGACTGCCCTCCCGGATCACCACGATCCTCCAGGGCGAGTCACTGGTGAACGACGCGACCGCGATCACCGCCTACCGGGTCGCCCTCGCCGCGGCGGTCGGCGAGGGCGCCACCTGGGCCGAGGGGATCGGCGAGTTCCTGCTCGCGGCGGTCGGCGGGGTCGGGATCGGCCTGCTGCTGATGGTGCCGATCCACTGGCTGCGCACCCGTCTGAAGGAGGCGCTGCTGCAGAACACGCTCTCCCTGCTGATCCCGTTCGTCGCCTACGCGGTCGCCGAGCAGGTGCACGCCTCCGGAGTCCTCGCGGTCGTGGTCGTCGCGCTGTACCTCGGCCACCGCGCGTGGGAGGTGGACTTCGCCACGCGCCTCCAGGAGGAGGCGGTGTGGAAGATGGTCGCGTTCGTCCTGGAGTCGTCGGTGTTCGCCCTGATCGGACTCCAGCTCCCGGTGGTCCTCAAGGGCCTCGGGGAGTACGCCGGCACCACCGCCGCCTGGTACGCGGTGGCCGTCTTCCTGGTCGTGGTCGTCACCCGCTTCGTGTGGGTGTACCCGGCGACGTTCCTGCCGCGCATGGCGTCGGCGCGCATCCGGGAGCGGGAGTCCAACCCCACCTGGAAGGGCGCGTTCGTGATCGGCTGGGCCGGCATGCGCGGGGTGGTCTCGCTGGCCATCGCCTTCTCGATCCCGCTGACGGTGCACGGCGGCGAACCGTTCCCCGGGCGCAACCTGATCCTCTTCCTGACCTTCACGACCGTCATCGGGACACTCGTCGTGCAGGGCGTGACACTGCCCCCGCTGATCCGCCTGCTGAAGCTGCCCGGCCGCGACCAGCAGGCCGAGACGCTCGCCGAGGCCAACGCCCAGGCGCAGGCTTCCCTGGTCGCCGAACGGCGGCTGGAGGAACTCCTCGACGACGAGCACAACGTGCTTCCGCCCCCGCTCGCCGACCGGCTGCGCGCGGTCCTGGAGCGCCGCCGCAACGCCGTCTGGGAACGCCTCGGCCAGGTCAACCCGCTCACCGGGGAGACCGTCGACGACACCTACCGGCGCCTGTCGCGGGAGATGATCAGCTCCGAGCGGAAGGTGTTCGTGCGGCTGCGGGACGCCCGCCACATCGACGACGAGATGCTGCGGACGCTGCTGCGCAGGCTGGACCTGGAGGAGGCGGCGGCCTTCCGGGAAGCGGCCGGCTGAGCGCCCGAGCGGGGTGCGGGGCGGCCGTGGTCAGGTCGCGGGGTGGCTGTGGTCAGGGTCGCAGGCCGGTCGTGGTCAGGGTCGCAGGCCGGTCGTGGTCAGGGTCGCGGGTCGAACGGCCGGCCCGTGACGACGGCCGTCACCGTCGTCCCGCGCGGGAAGGCGCCCTCCTGGACGAGCGTGAGCACGCCGTAGAGCAACTTGGCCACATAGAGACGCTCGACGGGCAGTCCGTGACGGTCCTCGAAATCGCGTGCGAAGGCGTCGAGCTCCGCACCGGTGCGGGCGTAGCCGCCGAAGTGGAAGCGGTCGTCGAGGTGCCAGGACCCGCGCGGGCCGCCGAACGCCTCCGCCTGAAGAGCCGCTATGTCGGTGGTGAGGAAGCCGCCCCTGAGGACGGGGACGCCCAGCGCCCGCTGGCCCGGGGCGAGCCCGGCGGCCAGCCCGGCGAGCGTGCCGCCGGTGCCGCAGGCGACCGCGACGACGTCACCCCGGCCGCGCAGCTCCGCGCCGAGCACGCGACAGCCCCGTACGGCCAGGGCGTTGCTGCCGCCCTCCGGGACGACGTACGCGGCCTCGGCGTCCACCGCGCGCAGCAACGCGCGCAGGACGTCCGGTTCGGTCTTGCGGCGATACGTCGACCTGTCGACGAAGTGCAGTCGCATGCCGTCCGCCGCACACCGGGCCAGCGAGGGGTTGAGGGGACGGCCGGCGAGTTCCTGGCCGCGGACCACGCCGACCGTCGACAGGCCGAGAAGGCGGCCGGCGGCGGCCGTGGCACGCAGGTGGTTGGAGTAGGCGCCGCCGAAGGTGAGGATCGTACGGCCCGCCGCGGCCGTGAGGTTCGGAGCGAGTTTGCGCCACTTGTTGCCGATGAGCTCCGGGTGGACGAGGTCGTCGCGCTTGAGCAGCAGACGGACGCCGTGACGGGCGCAGCGCGGGTCCGACAGTTCCTGCACGGGAGACGGCAGGCGGGGACGCAGGGCGGCGGTGTCAGGGCTGGTCACGGCACCATTGTCGCCGCTCAGGCCGGGCCGTGGCCTACTTCAGCCGGTCCCGCACCCGCTCCCGCAGCCATGCCATGGTGAACCCGCGCGGGTCGACCTTCCCCGGCTGCCACTCCAGGTGGCCGAGGACCGAACGCTGCGTCCAGCCGTGGTGCCGGCAGACAGCCGCGGCGGCCTTCTCCACGGCCTCCAGCTGGGCCGCCGGCCAGGGGTCCTCGCCGTCGCCGAGGTTCTCGCACTCGAAGCCGTAGAAGTGGCGGTTGCCGTCGGTGTTCGCCTCGTTGTCGTGCGGCAGCGACTTCTCCCCGATCACCGCGCGCAGCACGTCGTCGTCGCCGAGCCCGGCGTGGTTGGCCCGGCCGTAGCCGACGAGGTGGACGGTGCCGTCCTTGGTGATGACGCCGTGGCACAGCGGCCCCGGCAGGTCCGGGCGGCCGTCCCGGCACAGCGCCACCGTCAGCGCGCCGCCGTGCGTCACGGTGTGGTGGAACATCACGCCGTGGACCGGGCCCCAGGGTCCCTTGTGGTTGCGGTTGTGGTGCTGCCAGTCGCCGACCTCGACGACGGTGAGGCCCTCCGCCCTGAGTACGGCCAGGAATCCGCCCGCGGACATGGGTGAGGCCATGACCGCCTCCTTCGTGCTGTGCGCCGTCCGCCGTGCGCGGCCGTCTGGTATCGATGCTTCTACCGAAACCGGGACGGCCCGGACACATCGTTCGCACAGTGAGCGAGCCGATCCGGACAGGCCGCGGCCGGTTTGCGGCGTGCGGTGGGCTGCGGGGTCGGGGTCGGCGGGGGAGGTGCGCGGTCCGGGCCGGCGGGGGAGGTGCGGGGCGGGTGTGCGGGGGAGGTGCGGGGCCGGGGGGTGGACGGAAAGCCCACCACTGCCCAACCGTCCCGTGATCCATTCCCCCTCTTTCGTGTAATAGCACCGACACGCTCCGTGAGGAAGGCTTGGTCACGCAGATCGATGCCCCGGCGCAGATCGGTGCCGGGGCATGACCGGGAGGGCAATTCCTTATGTCGGTAGGCGAAGAGGTCCGCACAGAGCAGGGCAAGCCGCAGCAGAGTCTCGGCACGGCGGCCGCGCGGAACCTGGCCACCACCACCAAGTCCGCGCCCCAGATGCAGGAGATCAGCTCCCGCTGGCTGCTGCGCATGCTGCCCTGGGTCAACGTCCAGGGCGGCACGTACCGGGTCAACCGGCGGCTGACCTACTCCGTGGGCGACGGCCGGGTCACGTTCGTGAAGACCGGCGACCGTGTCGAGGTGATCCCCGCCGAGCTGGGCGAACTGCCCGCCCTGCGGTCCTACGAGGACGAGGAGGTGCTCACCGAACTCGCCGGGCGCTGCCAGCAGCGCGAGTTCACTCCGGGTGACGTGATCGCCTCCTTCGGCAGCCCGGCCGACGAGGTGTTCCTGCTGGCGCACGGCAGGGTGGAGAAGGTCGGCACCGGCCCCTACGGCGACGACGCGGTCCTCGGGGTCCTCGCCGACGGCGCGTACTTCGGCGACCAGGCGCTGCTGGACCCCGACGCCATCTGGGAGTACACCGCCCGCGCGGTCACCGCCTGCACCCTGCTCGTGCTGCCCCGCCAGGACGTCGAGCAGGTCGCCGAGCGCTCCGGGTCCCTGCGCGAACACCTCCAGCACCTGCTCGCGATCCCGGAACAGCGCACCAACAAGTTCGGCGAGAAGGAGATCGACGTCGCGGCCGGCCACTCCGGCGAGCCGGACATCCCGCACACCTTCGTCGACTACGAGGCCAGGCCCCGCGAGTACGAACTGAGCGTCGCGCAGACCGTGCTGCGCATCCACTCGCGCGTGGCCGACCTCTACAACCAGCCGATGAACCAGACCGAGCACCAGCTCCGGCTGACCGTCGAGGCGCTGAAGGAACGCCAGGAGTTCGAACTCATCAACAACCGCGAGTTCGGGCTGCTGAACAACTGCGAGTACGACCAGCGGCTCCAGCCGCACGACGGCGTGCCCGGCCCGGACGACCTGGACGAACTGCTCAGCCGGCGGCGCGGCACGAAGCTGCTGCTGGCCCACCCGCGCGCGATCTCCGCGTTCGGCCGCGAGCTCAACAAACGCGGGCTCGTCCCCGAGACCATCGACGTGGCCGGCAACCGCATCCCCACCTGGCGCGGCGTTCCGATCTACCCGTGCGGCAAGATCCCGGTGACCGAGGCCCGCACCACCTCGATCATCGCCATGCGCACCGGGGAGGCCGAGCAGGGCGTCATCGGCCTCCAGCAGGCCGGCATCCCGGACGAGATCGAACCCAGCCTGTCCGTGCGCTTCATGGGCATCAACGAACAGGCCATCATCAAATACCTGGTGACGGCCTACTACTCGGCCGCCGTTCTCGTGCCGGACGCGCTCGGCGTCCTGGAGAACGTCGAGATCGGCCGCTGGAGGTGACCTCCCCGCACCGGGAAGCCGTGCCCCCGCCCGCCGGGGCGGGGACACCCGGCCACACGCGGCCGTCCGCAGCGCGGCCACCCTCCGCGCACCGCCTGAGGGGAACCCCGTGACCGAGTTCATGACGGAGCCGAAACGGCGGCCCGCGCGGCAGCCGGCCACCGAGGGGGGCCGGTCCGACGGGCAGGAGGCCGCGGCGATCCTGGAGAGCGCCCGGACCTGTGTCGATCCCGAACTGCGCGCCGCTCTCGACGCGTTGCCCGGCTCGATGCGCCGCGTCGCGCTCTACCACTTCGGCTGGGAGCGGGCGGACGGCACCCCGGCGGCGGGCAACGCGGGCAAGGCGATCCGGCCGGCGCTCGTCCTCACCGCGGCCGCCGCGCTCGGCGGACCGGCCGCCCGGTCGGCGGCCCTGCGGGCGGCCGCGGCGGTGGAGCTGGTCCACAACTTCACCCTGCTGCACGACGACGTGATGGACCGGGACACCACCCGGCGCCACCGGCCCACCGTCTGGACGGTGTTCGGCGACGCCGACGCCATCCTCGCCGGGGACGCGCTCCAGGCGCTGGCCCTCGGACTGCTCGCCGAGGACCCCCACCCGGCGTCCTCGGCGGCCGCCGCCCGGCTCACGGCCTGCGTCATGGAACTGTGCGCGGGCCAGCACACCGACACGGCCATGGAAGGACGCGCGCCCGGGGAGGTCACCCTCGGCGAGGTGCTCACCATGGCCGAGGCGAAGACGGGCGCGCTGCTGGGGTGCGCCTGCGCGACGGGCGCGCTGTACGCGGGCGCCGCGCCCGAGGACGTCGAGGCCATGGACGCGTTCGGCCGGCAGGCGGGGCTCGCCTTCCAGCTCATCGACGACGTGATCGGCATATGGGGAGACCCGGGGCGCACCGGCAAGCCGGCCGGCGCGGACCTTGTCGCCCGCAAGAAGTCACTGCCGGTGGTCGCCGCCCTCTCCTCCGGCACGCCGGCCGCCGCCGAACTGGCCGAGCTGTACCGGCTTCCGTACCGCGAGGGGGACCTGGAGCGGACGGTGCTGGCGGTGGAGCGGGCAGGCGGGCGCGACTGGGCGCAGGTCCAGGCGGCCGACCGGATGGCCCGCGCCATGCAGGAGCTGGCCCGCGCGGTACCCGACCCGGAGGCGGCGGGAGGGCTGCTCGCGCTGGCCGAGTTCGTCACCCGGCGCACCAGCTGACGGTCCCGCGGCAGGGGGCACCGATACCCCGGAAGGGCCGGCACTCGCGGACCTGACGCCGCGCGGTGTCCGGGGACTCCGAACGGCGGGTCCCGCACATCCCCACGGTGTGCGGGACCCGCTCCCTCACGTCACCGGCTAGTCTCAACGCCCGTACGATCAACGTCGGTTGGGCGAAGGGGCGGACATGGGTGTGGCGATCCGGGTGGCCGGCGAGGACGACCGCGAGCCGGTCGTCCGGCTGCTGGACCAGGCGTTCCAGGACGATCCGGTCAGCAGGTGGGTCTTCCCGGGCGACGCGTACCGCCGCGCCACGCACCACCGGCTGATGGCCGCCTTCACCGACATCGTGCTCGCCGAGGGCCGTGTCGACGTCACCGAGGACGGCGCGGGCTGCGCGCTGTGGCTGCCCGTGCCCGCCCGGGACGCCGCCGACGAGCATGCCGCCGACGAGGGGCCGGCGCAGGTGCGCGCCGCCGTCGACCCGGACAACGAGCGCGTCGAGCTGATCGCCCGGCTGACCGCGGACGTCCACCCCGCCGGCCGCGCCCACGAATACCTCTGGATGATCGCCGTGGCGCCGCAGCGGCAGGGCGAGGGGCTCGGCAGCGCGCTCATCGGGTCGGTCCTCGACCGCTGCGACCAGCAGGCGCTGCCCGCCTACCTGGAGGCGAGCAGCGCGCGCAGCCGCACGCTGTACGAGCGTCTCGGCTTCACCCTCACCGACCGCCCCCTCGACCTGCCGGACGGCCCCCGGATGTGGCCGATGTGGCGCGAACCCCAGGCCGGCTAGCCCCCACGGGCCACGTCACCGCGGGTCCGGCCCCGTCGGGCGGGAAGCGGTGGCGGGGCCCGCGTCCTACGCTGGGTACATGGACGGTCAAGAGCGTCACTGTCCCGTCTGCGGGCAGAGCGTCGGCACGGTCGTCCGGCGTCACAAGACGCTGGGCGCGTGGGTCCCGGTCTGGGTGGGCGGCCCGTGCCACAACCCGGACTGCGACGCCTTCGTGGCGGACGGCGCGGCGCCGTTCCCCACGAGCGCCGCGGACGACGCGGCGCCACTCCCGCCGGGTGCCGCGGACGCTGTGGGGCCGCGCCCGGAGGGTGCCGCGTCGCGGGCCGCCGCTCCCGGCCAGGAGCCCGCAAAGCGCGCCGCGAAGGACTCCTGACCCGCGTCGGGACAGCGGGCCGGAACACCGGGCGCAGGCGCGGGCGGCCCCGCCCAGGCCGTAACGTGCGGGCCATGTCCGAACCCACGCACATCCTGCACATCACCGAACGCTCCCTGTGGGAGGCGGCGCGCGCCCGGGGCACGTACGAGATGTCGACGCGCGGCCGCACCCTCCGGGAGGAGGGCTTCATCCACTGCTCGACGCGTGACCAGCTCCCGCGCGTGGCCGCCTTCCTGTACGGCTCGGACGGCCCCGGCGACCTGGTGGTGCTGGTCGTCGACCCCGGACGGCTCGCCGCGGAGGTGCGCTACGAGGCACCGGAGCCCGGCGGCGAGGAGTTCCCGCACGTGTACGGGCCGATCACGGTGGACGCCGTGGTCGACGTGGAGGAGTGGGGGTGACGCGGGCCGGGGGAGAGCGCAGTCGCCGCGTGTGGCGGTGGGCGCTGGTGGTGTGGGCGGTGACGGTGACCGTCGGCGGCGGACTGACCCTGTGGCTCCAGGACACGACGGAGCCGCGCCGCACCGGTTGGTACAGCGGGCCGGAGACCCCGGACCCGGCGGCGTCGCTGCTCCGGCTGGACGGGGACGACAGCGACTGCCCGGGTCCCGGGGTCTCCCGGCCAACCGGCGAAGAGCCCGCCGCCGTGACCTGCGCGTACGTGACAGGCCCCTGGGGTCTTCGTCCGGATCGGGCCGGGCTCGCGGGCCCCGGCGCCGCACCTCGCCGCGGTGCCGTCGGTCGCAGGGCTCCGCCCTGACTCCCTCCTCCGCCTCGCGACGCACGGGCACCGAACCCACCCTGCCTCCTCCGCCGTGCGACGCACGGCACCGGACCCACCCTGCTCCCCGATCCGCAGCCGGAGGGCCTGACCCGGACGAAAGACCCTGAGCCGTGGCTGACCCCTGGCGTTGGCCGCCCGGCGGGAGGACACGGCTCAGCTGGGGTCCCGGAGGAGTCCGCCGGTCTCCGGGTCGCGGCCGGTCAGGCAGTACGTCCCGCCGGCCGGGTCGCGCATCACCGTCCAGTGGCGTCCCCGGGCGACGAGCTGTGCGCCGCGCCGCTCGTGGGCGGCCCGGGTCGCCTCGATGTCCGCGCAGGCCAGGTCGACATGGGCACCGGCGGGCCGCTCCTCGCCGAGACGCTGGAGCAGGACGCGGACCGGCAGCCCGGGCGGCGGCTTGATCACGTGGAACTCCGGGAGTGAGCCCGGCAGTGACTCCCAGCCGGCCAGCAGGCCGCTCCAGAAGGCGACTTCGGCGTCGTAGGCGGACGGTGGGGTGTCCAGGCAGACCTGGTCGAGCCGGCTGCCGTGGGTGACGGGCGGGCGGGCCGACTCCGAGTGCCAGGGCACGGCACAGAACAACTGCCCGGCGGGAGACCGCAGTACGGCACACCCGTCGTGCTGTGCGGACACCGATGCCCCGAGTCGGAGCGCCGTCCTCACGAGGCCCGGGAGGTCGTCGACGGCGAGGTCGAGGTGGGCGCCGGCGTCCCCGCCGCCGACACCCTGGATCTTCACGCAGGCGTCGGCCGCCGCCGGCACGAGCGTGGCGAACTCCCCGCGCGTGCCCCGGGGTGCGGACAGCCGGGTGTCCGTGACGGCCGTCCAGAACGCACCGGCCGGGCCGAGGGAGCCGGCGGGCCGGTCGATGAAGGCGTACGTCCAGCGGATGGTCATGCCGTGATCGTAGGCGGGCGGCCCGCCCGGCCCGGTACCGGTGTCAGCCGCCGTCCCGCTCCATGAAACGCAGCATGTTCCCGGCCGGGTCGCGGAACGCGCAGTCGCGAACGCCGTACGGCTGGTCCATCGGCTCCTGCAGGACGTCGGCGCCGGACTCGCGCACGCGCGCGTAGAGGGCGTCGCAGTCGGCGGTGGTGAAGTTGACCCCGCGCAGCATCCCCTTGGCCAGCAGCTGGGCCATCGCCTCCCGGTCCGCGGGGGAGGCGTCGGGGTTCGCGCCCGGCGGCTCCAGCACGATCTCCACGTCCGGCTGCAGCGGCGACCCGACGGTCACCCACCGCATCCCCTCGAACCCGACGTCGTTGCGCACCTCCATGCCCAGGACGTCCCGGTAGAAGGTGATCGCCTTGTCGTGGTCGTCGACGGCGATGAAACACTGCCTGAGTCTGATGTCCATGACGGCAGGTTAGGCCGTGCCGGGCGCCGCCCGCCCGGCGGAGACTGCCGGACCCGACCTGATTCCCCGCAAGCCCTTAGGGCCAGGACGTCGGCTTCGCCGCCCGTCTCGGCCGGGTGAAGGTGCGGGCCACGCAGGCCGGGATCGCCGCCCCCGACTCGTGCGAGCGGGCCCGGTAGGCGCTCGGGGTCTCGCCGACCAGTTCGGTGAAACGGGAGCTGAAGGAGCCCAGCGAGGTGCAGCCGACCGCGACGCAGACCTCCGTGACGGTCAGGTCACCGCGGCGGAGCAGCGCCTTGGCCCGCTCGATACGGCGGGTCATGAGGTAGCTGTAGGGCGTCTCGCCGAAGGCGGCGCGGAAGCTGCGCTGGAAGTGGCCCGGCGACATCAGTGCCGTGCCGGCGAGCGCGGCCACGTCCAGGGGCTCGGCGTACTCGCGGTTCATCCGGTCTCGTGCCCGCCGCAGACGGATCAGATCCTCCGTGGTCACCATCACGCCAGCATCGCACGATCCGTACCCCGCGGACCGGCGGTCGCGGCCGGACACCGAAGGGCCCGGCCGAGGATCGGCCGGGCCCTTCGGGATGCCCGCGGGCCTGCGACGGTGCACCGGTCGCGGGCCCGCGGAGGCTGACGGGTGTCAGGCCTTCTTCGTCTCCCAGAAGATCTTGTCGATCTGGGCGATGTAGTCCAGAGCCTTCTGGCCGGTGGCCGGGTCAGTGGACGCCTTGGCGGCCGACAGGGCCTTCAGGGCGTCGTTGACCAGCTGGTGCAGCTCCGGGTACTTCTCGAAGTGCGGGGGCTTGAAGTAGTCGCTCCAGAGCACCGAGACGTGGTGCTTCGCGAGCTCGGCGCGCTGCTCCTTGATGACGGTGGCACGCGCCTGGAAGTGCGGGTCGTCGTTGGCGGCCATCTTCTCCTGCACGGCCTTCACCGACTCCGCCTCGATGCGGGCCTGGGCCGGGTCGTACACACCGCAGGGCAGGTCGCAGTGCGCGCTGACCTTGACCTTGGGGGCAAACAGGCGGGAAAGCATGGAGCGTTCCTTCCTCGTGATCGTCTTCTCAGGTGGGACATTACTCCCTGGGGGCGGGCTTTTCGCGGGTGCCCCCAGGGGCTTAGGACAAAAGTCCGGGGTCAGACTGAGACTGGTGGAGGAACACACCGGGGAGGTGCCGGGGATGCCGGAGCTGTCGCAGGAGACCGAGCGGGGGAGGGCGACGCAGCCCTTCGGACGGTTCGAGGTGACCGGGCCGTCGATGGTGCCCACGCTGTACCAGGGCGACTGGCTCCTGGTGCGGCACGGGGGCCGGATCAGGCCCGGTGACGTCGTGGTCCTGCGCCATCCCTTCCAGCAGGACCTGCTCATCGTGAAGCGGGCCGTGCAGCGGCGTGAGGGCGGCTGGTGGGTGCTCGCCGACAACTCGTTCGCCGGCAGCGACAGCAACGACTACGGCGTCGTGCCCGACGACCTGATCCTGGGGAAGGTCCGCTTCCGTTACCGGCCGCTGCGGCCGGATCAGCGTTCGCCGCTCGCGGTGCTGCGCTGGGCGCTGTCGGCCGCCAGACCGGTCCTGTGGGACCGGTCGGTCTCCAGGCGTTTGCGGGCCCGGTAGGCCGCCACGTTGGCGCGGGTCGCGCAGCGGTCGGAGCAGTAGCGCCGCGAGCGGTTGGTCGAGGTGTCCAGGTAGGCGTTGCGGCACGGGGCCGCCTCGCACAGGCCGAGGCGGTCCACGCCGTGCTCGGTCAGATGGAAGGCCAGGCCCATGGCGGCGATCGCCGCGTAGCCCGCGGTCGCGTTCGACGGGTGGTCGGCCAGGTGCATGTGCCACAGCGGGCGGCCGTCGTCGTCGCGGAAGTCGTGGCCGGAGATCTGCGGGCTCACCGGGAACTCCAGGAGCAGGGAGTTCAGCAGGTCCACCGCGAGCGTCTCCTCGCCCTGGTCCGCCGCCTCGAAGACCGAGCGCAGCCGGCCGCGGACCGAGCGGAACCGCGTCACGTCCGCGTCGGTGGCGCGGCGGGCCGCCGACGAGTTGCCGCCGAACAGGTCGCGGACGGCCTCGACCGAGGTCAGTGAGTCCTTGCCCCGGGCCGGGTCCTCGCTGTTGACGAGACGGACGGCGTAGTCCGAGTAATAGGCCAGTTCCACTTGTAGTCCTTACGGAGGCGTTCTATCGTCGGAGTGCGGTCGGGTAAGAGCTGATCGTGCTTCCAGGGTATTACGCGGGCGACCGAAACGAGGGCTTCCATGACCACCGGTACCGGAACCGACTGGCACGCCTGGCAGGAGAGCTGGGACCGCCAGCAGGAGTGGTACATGCCCGACCGCGAGGAGCGGTTCCAGATCATGCTCGACATGGTCGAGGCCCTCGTCGGCCCCGCGCCCCGCGTCCTCGACCTCGCCTGCGGCACCGGCACCATCACCGCCCGGCTGCTCGCCCGCCTCCCGGACGCCACCAGCACCGGCGTCGACCTCGACCCGGCGCTCCTCGCCATCGCCCGGGGCACCTTCGCGGGCGACGAACGGGTCTCCTTCGTCACCGCCGACCTGACGGACCCGCGATGGCCGGCCGGACTGCCGTACGACTCGTACGACGCCGTCCTGACCGCCACGGCCCTGCACTGGCTGCACACCGAACCCCTCACGGCCCTCTACGGTCAGGTCGCGGCGCTCGTCCGCGACGGCGGTGTCTTCATGAACGCGGACCACATGATCGACGACACGACGCCCAGGATCAACGCGGCCGAGCGGGCCCAGCGTCACGCCCGCATGGACCAGGCCCGGGGCGGCGGCGTCCTCGACTGGTCCGAGTGGTGGCAGCTCGCCGCCCAGGACCCGGTCCTCGCCGAACCGACCGCCCGCCGCTTCGAGATCTACGGCGACCACGCCGACGGCGAGACACCCTCCGCCGCCTGGCACGCGCGGGCGCTGCGCGAGAAGGGCTTCGCCGAGGCCCGCCCGGTGTGGTGCTCCCCCTCGGACACGCTGCTGCTCGCCCTCAGGTGAGGGCCCGGCACACGCGGAAGGGGCGGTACGGGAATCCCGTACCGCCCCTTCCGCGTGTATGCCCCTAGAGCACCTTGGACAGGAACGACTTCGTCCGGTCGTGCTGGGGGTTCGTCAGGACCTCGCGCGGGTGGCCGGACTCGACCACCACGCCGTCGTCCATGAAGACCAGCGAGTCGCCGACCTCACGGGCGAAGCCCATCTCGTGGGTGACGACGATCATCGTCATGCCGTCCTCCGCGAGGTCCCGCATGACGTCGAGCACCTCACCGACCAGCTCCGGGTCGAGCGCCGAGGTCGGCTCGTCGAAGAGCATCAGCTTCGGCTCCATCGCCAGCGCGCGGGCGATGGCGACCCGCTGCTGCTGACCGCCGGAGAGCCGGGACGGGTAGTGGTCCTTGCGGTCGCCGAGACCGACCCGGTCCAGCAGGCGCTGCGCCCGCTCCCGAGCGACGGCCTTGGACTCGCCCTTGACCTGGAGCGGCGCCTCCATGACGTTCTCCAGCGCCGTCATGTGGGGAAAGAGGTTGAAGCGCTGGAACACCATGCCGATGTCCCGCCGCTGCGCCGCGACCTCCTTCTCCTTCAGCTCGTAGAGCTTGTCGCCCTGCTGCCGGTAGCCGACCAGGTCGCCGTCGACCGACAGCCGGCCGGCGCTGATCTTCTCCAGGTGGTTGATGCACCGCAGGAAGGTGGACTTGCCGGAACCGGACGGGCCGATCAGGCAGAACACCTCACGCGGGTTCACCTCCAGGTCGATGCCCTTGAGGATGTGCGCGAGCCCGAAGGACTTGTGCACGCCCTCGGCCTTGACCATCGGGTGGCCGCTCGTGCTCGGCGCGACGTCCTTGCTGAGACCGCTCATCGGGTCACCTCCGGGCGGCGGAAGGAAACGAACAGCCGCAGGTTCTTCTTCAGGCGCTGGAGCGGGGTCGGCGGCAGGGTGCGCATCGAACCACGGGCGTAACGGCGTTCCAGGTAGTACTGGAAGACGCTGAAGACGCTGGTCAGGATCAGGTACCAGATGGATGCCACGAAATACAGCTCGACGACGGCCAGTGACGTACTGGAGACGTCCGTGGACCGTTTGATGAGTTCGTTGAACTGGACCGCGTACGCGAGCGACGAGGTCTTCAGCATGTTGATGAACTCGTTGCCGGTCGGCGGCACGATCACGCGCATGGCCTGCGGCAGGATCACCCGGCGCAGCGTCTTGGCCTGCGTCATGCCGAGCGCGTGCGAGGCCTCCGTCTGCCCCTCGTCGACCGACTGGATGCCGGCCCGGACGATCTCGGACATGTACGCGGCCTCGTTGAGACCGAGGCCGAGCAGCGCGGCGAGGAACGGCGTCATCACGTCGTTCATCTCGTCCTTGTAGAACCCCAGGTTGAGCACGGGGAACACCAGGGCGATGTTGTACCAGAGCAGCAGCTGCACCAGCACCGGGGTGCCGCGGAAGAACCAGATGTACACCCAGGACACCGTGCTGGTGACCGGGTTGGACGACATCCGCATGACCGCGAGGATCACGCCGAGGACGAGCCCGAGCACCATGGCGAGCACGGAGATGTACAGCGTGTGCCAGACGCCGGACAGGATCAGGTCGTCCGTCAGGTAGTCCGGGATGATGCCGTAGTTGATGTTCGCGTTGGAGAACGCGATCCCGATCAGCACCAGGACGGCGATGACCGCCGCCCCGGCCACCCAGCGGCCGTAGTGGCGCACCGGGATGGCCTTGATCTGCTCCGGCGGCACCGACGGCGCCGGAGTCTTGTCGACAATGTCAGTCACGATGACTGCCCTTCAGTGGTACGTCGGGCTGGATCACGAGCCGCCGTTAATCTTGGCCTCGGTCACCGCGCCGTCCGTGACGTTCCACTTCTCCAGGATCTTCTTGTACTCGCCGTTCGCGATGATCGCGCTCATCGCGGCCTGCAGGGCGTCGCGCAGCTGGGTGTTCGACTTGCTGACGCCGATACCGTACGGGCCGGCCTCGATCTGGTCGCCGACCACCTCGAAGTCCTTGCCGCCGCCCGAGGTCTTCGCGTTGTACGCGGCGACCGGGAAGTCGTTGAGGTCCGCGACGGACGCGCCCTGCTTGAGGCGCAGCAGCGCCTCGGGGTCGGTGTCGAAGGTCTGCAGCGTGATGGCCTTCTTGCCGTCCTTCTTGCACTTGGTGCTCTGCGTCTTGGCGATGCCCTCGGACGTGGTGCCCTTCTGCAGGGCCACGACCTTGCCGCACAGGTCGTCCAGGGACTTGATGCCCTTGGGATTGCCCTTCTGGACCAGGATCGAGGTGCCGGCGGTGAAGTAGTCGACGAAGTCGATGCCGTCGCCGACCTTCTTGCCGGTGTCGGAGTCGATGCCGTTCTGGCGGTCCTTGGTGTCGTTCATCGCGGACATGATCGCGTTGAAGCGCTTGGACTGCAGACCGACGATGAGCTGGTCGAACTTGCCGTTCTGGAAGTCGAACTTCACGCCCAGTTGCTTGCCGAGGGCGTCCGCGATGTCCGGGTCGATGCCGACGGCCTTGCCGCCCTCCATGTACTCGACCGGCGGGTACGCGATGTCGGAGCCCACTTTGATGACGCCGGCGCTCTTGATGTCCGCGGGGAGCTTGCCGGCGAGCGGAGCGGCGGACGCGGACGACTCCGACGAGCTGTCGCTGCTGCTCTTGTCCGTCTGGTCACCGCAGGCGGTGAGCAGCAGGGCGCCTGCGACCGCGATCGCACCGACCGCGACTGTCCGGGAGTGCGCGGCGGTGGTACGACGGGTGGTGCTTGCGGTCATGGTGGGTTTCCTCCGGCGGATGGGTGGAGTGCCGATGGGGCCGGCGGTCGTCGACGCGGTCGACAGTTGCCGTGGGTCGACAAGAACACACGTCTTCGAGTGTCGCGACCTCGTGTGATTACGGCATCTTGCCATTCGGACTGAACCATTCAGGGGACTCGGCATGTCAAAATCGGATAACGGGTGACCCCCGAACCACACCAGGTCGGTACATCATGACCGCACCTTCTGCGGGAATCTGTCCTTCCGGCCGGAAGATCTTCGGCGCATCTCAGAATGCGGTCCTTGCCTTGCGCAACGGATGTGATCTTCCCCCCGCCCTCCGGCGCCTCGTCGAGCGACTCTCGAGGACTTGTCCAGATATCTGCTCATGATTCGTGTCACCGTCAGCACCCGGCCCCTTCCGGAATGTCACCTCCGGGATGTGACCTTGCACGTATTGGACTCGTCGGCGCGCGGTCCGTCCGGTAAGAAGGTTCTTTACACCCCTCATCCGGGGCTCAGGGCGCGTGTGCGGCGCGCCCGTCGCGTACGGCCCCCCGCAACACGACACGGGCCGCCCGCGGTGCCCGCCCACTTCTCAACCAGGAGTGGCCACCCTCAAACCATGCAGACCTAAGGGGTAAGACAAAGTGGCAGCGGAGATCGTCAATCCTCGCAGCGACAGCGAAACGGGCCAGGACGGCGGGGCGGAGCCCCTCGATTCCTTCGACCCCGCGTTCGCGCTGCACCGCGGCGGCAAGATGGCTGTGCAGGCCACCGTGCCCATCCGTGACAAGGACGACCTGTCCCTGGCGTACACGCCCGGCGTCGCGAAGGTGTGCAGCGCGATCGCCGAGCAGCCGGACCTCGTGCACGACTACACCTGGAAGTCCTCGGTCGTCGCCGTCGTGACGGACGGTACGGCGGTGCTCGGGCTCGGCGACATCGGCCCCGAAGCCTCCCTCCCGGTCATGGAGGGCAAGGCGATCCTCTTCAAGCAGTTCGGCGGTGTGGACGCGGTCCCGATCGCGCTGGCCTGCACCGACGTGGACGAGATCGTCGAGACCGTGGTGCGCCTCGCGCCCTCCTTCGGCGGCATCAACCTCGAGGACATCTCGGCGCCCCGGTGCTTCGAGATCGAGCGCAAGCTCCAGGAGCGGCTGGACATCCCCGTCTTCCACGACGACCAGCACGGCACGGCGGTCGTCACACTGGCCGCGCTGCGCAACGCCGCGCGGCTGACCGGGCGGGGCCTCGGCGACCTGCGGGCGGTGATCTCGGGCGCCGGCGCGGCCGGGGTCGCCATCGCGAAGTTCCTGGTCGAGGCCGGGATCGGAGACGTGGCGGTGGCGGACCGCAAGGGCATCGTGTCCGCCGACCGTGACGACCTGACCCCGGTCAAGCGCGATCTGGCCGGCTTCACCAACAAGGCCGGGATCACCGGCCCGCTGGAGGCGGCCCTGGAGGGCGCCGACGTCTTCATCGGCGTCTCCGGCGGTACGGTCCCGGAGCCGGCGGTGGCCTCGATGGCGGACGGCGCCTTCGTGTTCGCCATGGCCAACCCGAACCCCGAGGTGCACCCCGACGTCGCCCACAAGTACGCGGCCGTCGTCGCGACCGGGCGCTCGGACTTCCCGAACCAGATCAACAACGTGCTGGCGTTCCCGGGCATCTTCGCCGGGGCGCTCCAGGTGCGGGCCTCCCGGATCACCGAGGGCATGAAGATCGCGGCGGCCGAGGCGCTGGCCTCGGTCGTGGGCGACGACCTCGCCGCGGACTACGTCATCCCGTCGCCGTTCGACGAGCGGGTCGCTCCCGCCGTGACGGCGGCCGTGGCCGCCGCCGCCCGCGCGGAGGGCGTCGCGCGCCGCTGACGTTCACCGGAACGGCCCCGTCCTACCGGGCGGGGCCGTTTTTTTACCTGGCGGTCCGGCTGATCGGGTGGTCCGGGCGGCCGGGTTGCCGGGTTGTCGGGCGGCCGGGGATGCCGACCCCCTACGGCGTCTGCGGACGGGGCGGTCAGCCGAAGCGGGGCCGGGGCGGGGGCCGAGGCCATGGCCGGGGCGATGGCCGGGGTCGCGGTGCTCGGCGGATGCCCAGTCGGCGGCCGGCGCGGATGTCCGGTTTGGGGTCCGTTCCGGTGTCCTCCCCTGTGTCCGGGCCGGCGTCCTTCCCTGTGTCCGGGCCGGCGTGTTCCCGGTGTCCGGCTGGGCCTACGTTCCGGTGTCGGTCCCGGTGTCCGGTTGGGTGTCCGTCCCGGGGTGGGGCCGGTGTCCGGTGGGGCGTCCCGTTCCGGTGTCCGTCCCGGTTCCGGTTGGGTGTCCGGGCCGGTGTCCCGGCCGGAGGCAAGAGGGTATGTGTCACAGGGCGCCCCGGTTCAAAAACCGCGCGTCCGGCGCCTATCGTCGAGCCATGTTCGCTGCCTACGCCGCCCGCATCGACCGTGACCAGCCGCTCACCGGCCTCGAGTTGGGGGAGCGTCCGGCTCCCGAGGCCCGTGCCGGCTGGAGCGTCGTCGACGTCAGGGCCGCCTCCCTCAACCATCACGACCTCTGGTCCCTGCGCGGAGTGGGTCTCGCGGAGGACAAACTGCCGATGATCCTCGGCTGCGACGCCGCCGGGATCGACGAGGACGGCAACGAGGTCGTCCTGCACTCGGTCATCGGCCAGACCGGCCACGGTGTCGGGCCCAGGGAACCCCGCTCCATCCTCACCGAGCACTATCAGGGCACCTTCGCCGAGCGGGTCGCCGTACCGACGTGGAACCTCCTGCCCAAGCCCAGGGAGCTTTCCTTCGCGGAGGCCGCCTGTCTGCCCACGGCCTGGCTGACGGCGTACCGGATGCTCTTCACGAACGCCGGAGTGCGGCCCGGTGACTCCGTCCTCGTGCAGGGCGCCGGCGGAGGCGTCGCCACGGCGGCCATCGTGCTGGGGAAGGCGGCCGGGTTGCGGGTGTTCGCCACCAGCCGGGACGAGGCCAAGCGGAAGCGGGCCCTGGAACTCGGCGCGGTGGAGGCGGTGGAGCCGGGCGCGCGGCTGCCGCAGCGGGTGGACGCCGTCATCGAGACCGTCGGCGCCGCGACCTGGTCGCACTCGGTGAAGTCCCTGCGTCCCGGCGGCACCCTCGTCATCTCCGGTGCCACCAGCGGCGACCGGCCCGCGCACGCCGAGCTGACCCGGATCTTCTTCCTCGAACTCAAGGTCGTCGGTTCCACGATGGGCACCAAGGACGAGCTGGAGGACCTGCTCTCCTTCTGCGCCGCCACGGGCGTCCGTCCGGTCATCGACGAGGTGCTTCCGCTCGACCGCGCCCGCGAGGGCTTCGAGCGGATGGAGGGCGGGGACCACTTCGGCAAGATCGTCCTCACGAACGGGTAGTGGCGCACCCGTCCTGACCTCTTGTTCTCTCCTCCCAGCTCACGGCCGGTCCGGTTTCCGGGCCGGCCGTCGCCGCATGAGGCGCGTCAACTGGGGTTGACAGTCTGATTCTGTCAACTTAGATTGACGGCATGACGGAAGCAACGGATCTCGCCGAGCGGGCGGGTGACCGCGACCCCCGGGTGGGGCTGCGCGCGGTCGCCGCGCTGCGCAGGCTGCTGGAGCAGCTGGAGGCGGTGCAGGTGCGCAGTGCGCGCCATCAGGGCTGGTCGTGGCAGGAGATCGCCGCGGAACTCGGCGTGAGCAGGCAGGCCGTGCACAAGAAGTACGGGAGGCATTGATGTTCGAGCGGTTCACGAAGGACGCCCGCGCCGTGGTCGAGGGCGCGGTGGGGCATGCCGAACGGGAGGGGGCGGAACGGGTCGAGGAGACGCACCTGCTCCTCTCCCTGCTCGACCGGGAGGGCAGCCGGGGGTCGTTCGCACTGGCCTCGCTCGGTCTGCCGCCCGGCGGCCGCGATGGGCTGGTGCGGGACCTGGCCGAGGCCCGCCGCCGTGGCGGACTCTCGCGGGCCGACGCCGACGCGCTGTCGGGGCTGGGCATCGACCTGTCGGACATCGTTTCGAGGGTGGAGGAGGTGCACGGCGAAGGGGCGCTGGCAGCCGGCGCCAAGGGCGGTCCCCTCGGCGGTTGGCCGGGACGGCGGCCGTTCGGCCGGGGCGCCAAGGACCTGCTCGTCGCGACCCTGCGCGTCGCCGTCGCCCACCGGGAACGCGGCATCGGCGACGAGCACATCCTCCTCGCCCTGGTGGCCCGCCCCGGCGTCCCCGCCGAAACCCTCGCCGATCACGGAGTGACGCACCAGTCGCTCACCCGCGTGCTGTACGGCGGGGGAGAGGCGAAGGCGGGCTGAGCACCCCACTCCGCCTCCGGCGCCCGGCGGCCGGTCACTCCGGGCCTCGGGCGGCTCCGCGCCGCCTGCCGCGGTCACGCGGGGCCCCGGGTCAGACCTTCGGGGTTCTCAGCAGCGCCCCGATGTGTGCCGCCGCCGACGACAGGTGGTTGCGGGCGCTGTGGAGTTGGTCCTGGGTGACGCCGTGGTCGCGGGCCGCGTCGCGGATGTCGTCGCGGAAGCGGTCGAGCAGGCGGTCCAGGTCGCGGGCCGGGTCGCCCGAGGAGGCCGCGTCCTCGTGTGCCCAGGACGGCTCGAACTCGGCCGGGAAGTCCTCCGGCGTCCGGGTGTACTCGGGCTGGGGCGTTGTCCTGCCGGCGCCGCCGCGTCCGAAGCCGAAGTCCTTACCGAACTCCTTGCCGTAGTCCTTCCCGAACTCGCCGAACTCCTTCACGAGTTCGGTCAACCCCTCGCGCACCCCAGTCGGCCAGTCACCCCGCGCGAAGTGGTCCTGCACCTGGTCCTGGACCCGCCGGGCGATGCGCTGCATCTCCTCCTGCGCCTGGGCCCGCGCCCGGTCCTGCGCCTCCCTGGCCTGGTTCCGGGCCCGCTGGGCCTCCTCGCGGGCCCGCCGGCTCTCGTCCTTCGCGCGCCGGGCCTGTTCCTTCCACTCCTGCTTGACGCGCCGCATCTCCTCCTTGGCGGCGCGCCAGGCCTCCTTGTCCCCGAGCTCGCCGAAGTCCCCGAAGGGAGCCCCCTGTTCGCGACCGGCCTTGGCACCGGCGCCCCGCCGGGCCTCCGTGGCCGCCGCCCGCATCTCGCGTCGCAGGTCGCCCGCCGCGCCGCGCACGTCGGCCCGGATCTCCGCGGCGAGTTCGGCGACCGACTCGCGGATCTCCAGCTCCAGGTCGGCCAGTTCACCGCTGCGGTCGGCCAGTTCGGCGCGGCCCGCGTCCGTGATGGCGTACACCTTGCGGCCGCCCTCCGTGGTGTGGGTGACCAGGCCCTCGGCCTCCAGCTTGGACAGACGCGGGTAGACGGTGCCCGCCGACGGCGCGTACAGCCCCTGGAAGCGTTCTTCGAGCAGCCGGATCACCTCGTAACCGTGGCGCGGGGCCTCGTCGAGCAGCTTCAGCAGGTACAGGCGCAGGCGGCCGTGGGCGAAGACGGGGGGCATGTCAGAGCACCTTCTTGTCGGTCGTGCCGTCGGCCGGGGCGCTGGTCGAACCCTCGCCCGGGCCGGAAGCGGAATTGTCCCCCGACGCGCCGTGCGGCCCGCCCACCGGGTCACCGGCGGCCTGGTCGGTGGTCTTCGCCCATGGACCGGAACCGCCCGTGTCCCGGGGTTCCGGCTCCTCGTCCTCCACCGGCGGCCGGCGCAGCAGGGCGATGGAGCCGGAGACGGTCGTGGCGCGGAGTCTGCCGGTGCCGGCGCCGAGTCGGCCGGTGACCTTGTGGGCGCCCCACTGGCCGTGCACGCGGAGGCCCTCGAAGGCGTTGGAGATGGTGCCGCTCGCGGTGTTGGCCTCGACCTCGGCGTCCGCCGGGGTGGGCAGCCGGATCGCGATCTCGCCCGAGACGCTGGTCAGTCCGATGTCCGTGGGGCCCTCCGGATCGAGGTCGACGATCATCGAGCCGCTGAACGACTCGGCCCGCACGGAGGAGCCCGAGCCCTCGACGACGGTGAGGTCGCCGGAGACGGAGTTGAACCGCAGGTCGCCGGTGACGGCCTGGGCCTCCAGGTTTCCCGACACGGTGTCCGCGCGGACCGGGCCGGACAGGGCGACGAGCGTGGTGTCGCCGGTGACCCCCTTGACCACGGACGACCCGCGGAGCCCGGAGACGACCGCGGCGGCGCCGACCACGCCCACCTCGACGCGGGTGTCGGCCGGGACGGCCAGCGAGACGACCGCGCTGCGCCGCCAGCCCTTGCGGTCGAGCCACTTGAGGAAGCCCCGCCAGGGCAGGTCGTCGTACGCCACGGTCAGCGTGCCGCCCTGCTGGCCGACCGTCAGCGGCGGTCCCTCGATCTCGGAGACTTCCAGACGGGCGGAACCCTCGTCGGTGCCCACGACGTTCACCGTGCCGTTGACGATGCGTACGTGGAGTTCCCTCACGGGCTCGTCGAACGTGAGCTTCCGGGGCTCTGCGACGGACCACTCGGACATGATGGCGACCTCCCGTAGCAACGCGCCATATCGCGTCTTCCGTCATTCACGATATATCGCGGCGCGCCAAAGTCAAGACACCCGTTCAGGGGACGGCGACACCGGAAAAAGCTCCGACAGGGCGGCACGGCGCCCCGGAGCGGGATCACACACGAAGGGCAGGTCTCCCGGGCGACCCGGGCCTGCGGCACGCTACGGCGGTGCAGGACAACGGACAACGGCACACAGGGCGGCAGGACAACGGCACGTACTGCGGTGCAAGACTGCGCCTGTGCGGCGGCGGGGCGCCTGTGGGGGAAGACGTACGGGGCGGGGGCGGCGGCGCGGCCGAGCGGCCCGGTCGCGGCACCCCCGCCGAGGTCCTGCGAGGTCCCGCCGCGATCCTGCCAGGTCCCAGGGGGGGGGGGGGGGGGGGGGGGGGGGGGGGGGGGGGGGGGGGGGGGGGGGGGGGGGTGGGGTGTTCGCGTCGGTTGGTGCTCCAGTTG
>NZ_JBWKDW010000018.1:0-120768 GCF_056435735.1 Streptomyces sp. NPDC043878 | reverse complement strand
ACCCCCCCCCCCCCCCCCCCCCCCCCCCCCCCCCCCCCCCCCCCCCCCCCCCCCCCTACCCCCCCCCCCCCCCCCCCCCCCCCCCCCCCCCCGGGGACCTACTCCTCGTCCTCGTCGTCCAGCCGGGCCAGCCAGGTGGCCAGCCGCTCGACCGGCACCTCGAAGTCCGGGTTCAGATCGACGAACGTCCGCAGCTGCTCGGCGAGCCACTCGAAGGTGACCTCCTCCTCGCCGCGCCGTTTCGCCAGTTCCTCGATGCCTCGGTCGGTGAAGTACAACTCTCGCTCCTGATACGGACGGGACGAGCCCTGCTCGGTCCCATGAAGACGCGCTGCCTCCCAGGGTAAGGCCGTGCGAACGCCGGAGGGTCCGGCCCGAGTCACCACGACTCGGGCCGGACCCTCATCCGGCAAACACCCCTGGGGGCGGCGCGGGGAACCGCGCGACCTGCCACGACGCACCCGCCGCCGGCGACGGACACCGCACTGCGGCCGACGCACCGCACCGCAGTCAGCGGCCGTCCCCGCACCACCCGGCGGGAAGCGCCTACGCCTCGAACACCTCACGCACCAGCTGCTCCTGCTCGGCCTGGTGACGCTTGGCCGAACCGACCGCCGGGGACGAGCCGTGCGGGCGCGAGATGCGGCGCAGCCGCTCCCCGTGCGGCACCTCGGCGCCGACCGCCAGGTCGAGGTGGTCGATCAGGTTGAGCGCGATGAACGGCCACGCACCCTGGTTCGCCGGCTCCTCCTGGGCCCACAGGTACTTCTCGGCGTTCGGGTACTTGGCGATCTCGGCCTGGAGCTCGGCACCCGGCAGCGGGTACAGCCGCTCCAGGCGGATGATCGCCGTCTCGGCCGCCGCGGGGTCCGAGGCGCCGCGCTTCTGCCGCTCCGCCTCCAGGTCGTAGTAGACCTTGCCGGCGCAGAAGACGACCTTGCGGACGGCGGCCGGGTCGGCCGACGCGTCGCCGATGACCGGGCGGAACTGCTGGTCGGTGAACTCCTCCGCCTTCGACGCGGCCGCCTTGAGACGCAGCATCGACTTCGGCGTGAAGACGATCAGCGGCTTGTGGTGCGGGTTGTGGACCTGCCACCGCAGCAGGTGGAAGTAGTTCGACGGGAGCGTCGGCATCGCGACCGTCATGTTGTTCTGGGCGCAGAGCTGGAGGAACCGCTCCGGGCGGGCCGAGGAGTGGTCCGGGCCCTGGCCCTCGTAGCCGTGCGGGAGCAGCAGGGTGACGCCGGACGTCTGGCCCCACTTCTGCTCCGCCGAGGAGATGAACTCGTCCACGACCGTCTGCGCGCCGTTGACGAAGTCGCCGAACTGCGCCTCCCACATGACGAGCGCGTCGGGGCGGGCCAGCGAGTAGCCGTACTCGAAGCCCATCGCCGCGTACTCCGACAGCAGGGAGTTGTAGACGTTCAGGCGCGCCTGGTCCTCGGACAGGTACAGCAGCGGGGTGAAGTCCTCGCCCGTCGCCCGGTCGATGAGCACCGCGTGACGCTGGCCGAACGTGCCGCGCTGCGAGTCCTGGCCCGCCAGCCGGACCGGGACACCCTCCAGCAGGAGGGAGCCGATGGCGAGGGTCTCGCCCATGCCCCAGTCGATCGTGCCGTCCTCGACCATCGACGCCCGGCGCTGGAGCTGGGGCAGCAGCCGCGGGTGGACGGTGACGTGGTCGGGGATGTTGACCTGCGACTCGGCGATCCGCTTGACGACCTCGGTCGACACCGCGGTGTTCACGGAGACCGGGAACTCGGCCTGCGGGTCGGAGGACGCCGGCGACAGCGGCTGCGAGGTGGCCTCGCGGACCTCGGTGAAGACCTTCTCCAGCTGGCCCTGGTAGTCCTGGAGGGCCTGCTCGGCCTCCTCCAGGGTGATGTCGCCGCGACCGATCAGGGACTCGGTGTAGAGCTTGCGCACCGAGCGCTTCTTGTCGATCAGGTCGTACATCAGGGGCTGGGTGAACGCCGGGTTGTCCGACTCGTTGTGACCGCGGCGGCGGTAGCAGATGAGGTCGATCACGACGTCCTTGTTGAACGCCTGACGGAACTCGAAGGCCAGGCGCGCGACGCGGACGACGGCCTCGGGGTCGTCGCCGTTCACGTGGAAGATCGGCGCCTCGATCATGCGGGCCACGTCGGTGGCGTACATGGAGGAGCGCGAGGACTCCGGGGCGGCGGTGAAGCCGACCTGGTTGTTGATGACCACGTGGACGGTGCCGCCGGTGCGGTAGCCGCGCAGCTGGGACATGTTGAGCGTCTCGGCCACCACGCCCTGGCCGGCGAAGGCCGCGTCACCGTGCAGGGCGACCGGCAGGACCGTGAAGTCCGTGCCGCCCTTGTTGATGATGTCCTGCTTGGCGCGGGCGATGCCCTCCAGGATCGGGTCGACCGCCTCCAGGTGGGAGGGGTTCGCGGCCAGCGAGACCTTGATCTGCTCGCCGTCCAGACCGGTGAAGGTGCCCTCGGCGCCCAGGTGGTACTTCACGTCGCCGGAGCCGTGCATCGACTTCGGGTCGAGGTTGCCCTCGAACTCGCGGAAGATCTGCGCGTACGACTTGCCGACGATGTTGGCGAGCACGTTCAGCCGGCCGCGGTGGGCCATGCCGATGACGACCTCGTCCAGGCGGGATTCCGCCGCCGAGTCCAGGACCGCGTCGAGCAGCGGGATGACGGACTCGCCGCCCTCCAGGCTGAAGCGCTTCTGGCCGACGTACTTCGTCTGCAGGAAGGTCTCGAACGCCTCCGCGGCGTTCAGGCGGCGGAGGATGCGCAGCTGCTCCTCGCGCTCCGGCTTGGAGTGCGAGCGCTCGATGCGGTCCTGGATCCACTTGCGCTGCTTCGGGTCCTGGATGTGCATGAACTCGACGCCGGTGGTGCGGCAGTACGAGTCGCGCAGCACGCCGAGGATGTCGCGCAGCTTCATCAGGGACTTGCCCGCGAAGCCGCCGACCGCGAACTCGCGCTCCAGGTCCCACAGCGTGAGCCCGTGCTCGGTGATGTCGAGGTCGGGGTGCTTGCGCTGGCGGTACTCCAGCGGGTCGGTGTCGGCCATGACGTGGCCGCGGACCCGGTAGGAGTGGATCAGCTCGAAGACGCGGGCGGCCTTGGTGACGTCGTCGTCGTGGCTGGCGTCGATGTCCTTGAGCCAGCGGACCGGCTCGTAGGGGATGCGCAGCGCCTCGAAGATCTCGTCGTAGAAGCCGCTCTCGCCGAGCAGGAGGTTGGCGACGATCCGCAGGAACTCGCCGGACGCGGCGCCCTGGATGACCCGGTGGTCGTAGGTCGACGTGAGCGTCATGACCTTCGAGATGCCGAGCTTGTTCAGGGTGTCCTGGGAGGTGCCCTGGAACTCCGCCGGGTAGTCCATCGAGCCGACGCCCATGATGACCGACTGGCCGGGCATCAGGCGCGGCACGGAGTGCACGGTGCCGAGACCGCCGGGGTTGGTCAGGGAGACCGTGACCCCGGTGAAGTCGTCCATGGTCAGCTTGCCGTCGCGGGCGCGGCGGACGATGTCCTCGTAGGCCTGCCAGAACTCGAAGAAGTTGAGCGTCTCGGCCTTCTTGATGCCGGCGACGACGAGCTGGCGGTCCCCGTTCGGCTTCACCAGGTCGATGGCGAGGCCGAAGTTGACGTGGGCCGGCTTGACCAGGGTGGGCTTGCCGTCCTTCTCCGCGAAGGAGTGGTTCATCGACGGCATGGCCTTGATGGCCTGCACCATCGCGTAGCCGATGAGGTGGGTGAAGGAGATCTTCCCGCCCCGGGCACGCTTCAGGTGGTTGTTGATGACGATCCGGTTGTCGAAGAGCAGCTTCACCGGGACCGCGCGCACGGATGTGGCCGTGGGCACCTCGATCGAGGCGTTCATGTTCTTCGCGACCGCGGCGGCGGGCCCGCGCAGCGGGACCAGCTCCGGGCCGTCGGGGGACTCCGCCGCGGGCGTGGCCTTCGGCTGCGCGGCGGGGGCCGGCTTCGCGGGGGCCGGCGCCGGAGCGGCGGACCGGGCGGGAGCCGGAGCCGCGGCGGCGGGCTTCGGGACGGCCGGAGCCGGAGCCGGGGCGGCCGCGGGGGCCGCCGGAGCGGCGGGCGCGGGCCGGGCCGGGGCGGCGGGTGCTGCCGGGGCCGGGGTGGTGGTCCCTGCGGCCCCCGCGGCCGCAGTACCCGCCGTGCCCGAGGCGGCAGGTGCCCCCGGCTTGTAGTCGGCGAAGAAGTCCCACCAGGCTCGGTCTACGGAATTCGGGTCCTGGAGGTACTGCTGATAGATCTCGTCGACGAGCCACTCGTTGGGGCCGAACGCCGCGGCGGGGTTCTTCCCGGCTTGGTGGTCGGTCGAGATGCTCGAGTTACTGGGGGACTGTGGCGACACGGCGGCAACCGCCCTCTTCCGCTTCACAAGGTGATGGGACAGCGGGAATAAAGGCTACGCCTCCTGGAGGGCGGAGGTCAGGCCGGGCCCGTCCATCGTCGCGTAAGTCACATCGAAGAGCGGGTTTCGGGGCTGGAAATGGCGGGAAACAAGCGCGGTTGCGCTGCGGAAGGGACGCGGGAGGGTGCGTCGGCCCCGGCACGGCGCCCACCAGGGGCGGGCCCCGCCTGATCACACGTGTCCGTCGGCGCGGACGCGGATGGATCTTGTGACTCCGGTGCGAACTTTACGTCAACTTTGAACTGAAGGCTCTCCCGGAAGAGTGACGATAATCCTGCAACCCCGATCGGATTCGGCCACACCGATCCGGCCGCCGTGCAGATCCACCGCCCAGCGGGCGATCGCCAGGCCGAGACCCGTGCCGCCGTCACTGCCCGGACCGTGCGGTCGGCTGACGTTGCCGCGGTTGAACCGCTCGAACACCCGGCGCCACTCCGACCGGGGGATGCCGGGACCCTCGTCCAGCACCTCCAGCTCCAGCGACTCCGGCTGCGGCCCACGCCGCGCCCTGACCGTCACCCGGCCGTGCGCCGGGCTGTGCTTGACCGCGTTGTCGATGAGGTTGGCCACGACCTGGTGGATCCGCTCCGGATCCGCGTGCGCGGTCAGCTCCGGCGGGGTCACGTCGAGGTGCAGATGGACGTCCGTCCGGGTGTGGCTGCCGGAGCCGGAGGCGATGCCCGCCCGCGCGGAGGCGACCATGTTGGCCTCCTTCAGCACGCCCGACAGATACGGCCACACCTCGAAGCGGCGCTTCTTCAGCGGTACGACGCCGTTGTCCAGCCGGGACAGGTCGAGCAGCGTCTCCACCAGCCGGCCCAGCCGCTCGGTCTGCTTCAGGGCCGTGCGCATCGTCTCGGGGTCGGCCTGCTGGACACCGTCGACGATGTTCTCCAGCACCGCCCGCAGCCCCGCGATGGGCGTGCGCAGCTCGTGCGAGACGTTGGCCACCAGCTCCTTGCGCTGGAGCTCCTGCGCCTCCAGCTCGTCGGCCATCACGTTGATGGTCTGGGCCAGGTCGCCGAGCTCGTCGCGCCGGTTCTCGCGCACCCGGCGGGTGTAGTCACCGTGCGAGATGGACCGGGCCACCGTGTTCATCTCGTCCAGTGGCGCGGTGAGCGAATGCGCCACGAACTGCGTGATCAACAGTGTGGCGATCATCGAGAAGACCGTGATGAAGCGCAGCTCCGTCTTGGTGTGCACCGCGATCATCGACAGCCCGGTGGTGATCAGCACCGAGATGACGACCAGCGCGCCCAGTTTGGTCTTGATCGAGAACGGGCGTACGCCGCCCCAGGGCGCCCCGGGGCTTCTCCGTGGGGCCGGCCCGTCGCTCATGGCGTCGGCGTCTCCAGCGCGTAACCCACCCCGTGCACGGTGCGGATCCGCTCGGCGCCGATCTTCCGCCGCAGGGCCTTGATGTGGCTGTCGACGGTCCGGGTGCCCGAGGCGTCGGCCCAGTCCCACACCTCGGCGAGCAGCTGCTCACGGGAGAGCACCGCGCGCGGGGTGTTGGCCAGGCACACCAGGAGGTCGAACTCGGTGGGCGTCAGATGCACGTCGTCGCTGCGCACCCGCACCCGGCGCTGCGCGTGGTCGATCTCCAGCTCGCCCAGCCGCAGGATCCCGCTGCGCGGGGTGGAGGCCGCGATCGCGGCCCGCTCCACCCGGCGCAGCAGCACGTGCACCCGGGCGGCCAGTTCACGCATCGAGAACGGCTTGGTCATGTAGTCGTCGGCGCCCACGCCGAGCCCGACCAGCATGTCGGTCTCGTCGTCGCGGGCGGTCAGCATCAGCACCGGCACCGGGCGGGCGGCCTGCACGCGACGGCAGACCTCCAGGCCGTCGAAGCCGGGCAGCATGATGTCGAGGATCAGCAGATCGGGCTGCCACGCCTCGGCCGTGTCGACCGCGGAGGGGCCGTCGCCCGCCGTTTGCACGAGGAATCCCTCGGCGCGCAGTCGGGTCGCGATGGCGTCCAGGATCGTCGGATCGTCCTCGACGACCAGGACCCGGCGCTGAGCGCCGGGGGCCGCCGCCGTGCCGTTGTGGGAGGTGTGTGTCTGCTCCATCGCCCGCCCCTGAGTTGCTTTCCGGGACCAGTGGGGTGATCCCTTGTCTGCGCATGACTGCGGTTGACGCATGAATGATCGGCGTCAGGTAGGCAGCGTACGGGGAGTCACGGCGCCTTTGCTATCCAGGTCGGACGGCGAGATGCACGACGTCGGGAACGCCCCGGGCAACGGGGATCTCTTCGGTACGCACCTGTTGGAACCCGGCATTCCGTAGGGATCCTTCAAATTCCGGAGAGGGCTGGGCCGACCACACCGCGAGTACCCCGCCGGGGTTCAACACCCGTGCGCAGTCGGCCAGTCCACGCGCCGAGTAGAGGCTGTCGTTGCCCTCGGTGACCGTCCAGCCGGGTCCGTTGTCGATGTCGAGGCACAACGCGTCGTACGTGGCGCACGTCTCATTGACGAATTCGACCAGATCCGTTTCCAGAATTTCGGTGCGCGGGTCCGCGAGAGCGTCCGCGGAGAGCGCGGACAGCGGGCCGTCGCGGTGCCAGTCGACGATGGCGCTCTCGCGCTCGACGACCGTGATCCGGCCCCAGCGCGGATTCGCGGCGGCGTGTGCGAGCGAGAATCCGACGCCCAGTCCGCCGATCAGCACCCGCGGCCCGGCCGGGGGCGCCGGCCGGCCGTCCAGGGCGTCGAGCGCCGCGTCGACCAGCAGCCGCTCCGACCGCCCGTCGGAGGTGTCCATCAGGAAGCACCCGTTGGCGATGATCTGCAGCAGCCCGCCGTGACGCCGCAGCACGACCTCGCCGGACGGGCCCTCGCGACGGTCCAGGACTTCGGGAATGTCGTACGAGAGGGACATCGGTCCATCCTGGCAGCCGGGCGGCGCGGGAGCGGGCGAATTACCGGGGGCCGCTCGCCGGTTGCCGGAGACCGCCCGCCGCTTGCCGGGGGCCGCCCGCCGGAGGGCCGCCGCTGGAGGTGCCCGCCCGCGCCCGCGGGTGTCCGGGAAGTTCCTGTGAATCGCCCGGTGCGTGGCGCCGGTCATAGACAGTGCCGGAGCGGGCAGCGAAGTGTTGGGCGAAACGGAAGGGGCCCTCACCGTGGAGCAGATGGAAACGGTCGACGCGCCGGAGCGGGCGGCGCCCCGAAACCCGTCCGCCGGCGCGCGCCCGCCGGCTGGGCCCGGGTTCCTGGACGGGGTCCCGCGCCAGCGCGGCACGACATCCGCCGCCGGTACGGCCGAGTCGGCCCGGCCGACCCCGGCCGCGCGGGCCGGGACGTCGGCCGAGGTGCCGGCCGGGACGTCCGCGTCCGCGCGGGCCTGGTCATCCGCCGCCGGTACGGCCGAGTCAGCCCGGACGACCCCCGCCGTGCCGACTGGGACGTCCGCCGCCGCGCAGGTCGGGACACCCGCGTCCGTGCCGGCCCGGACATCCGCCGCCGCGCCCCGCCGCATCCCGCGCGCCTGGCGCCTGCTTCCCACACCGGCCGCGACACCGTTCACCTTCGTCTACGTCCTCGTCCTCGCCGTCACCTCGGCCGTCACCGCCCAGGCCGACCCGGCCGTCGTGCACGCCCTGCACCAGGGTTCGAGCACCGATGTGGCGCACCTCGTGCACACGCCCGTGCTGGTGCTGTTCGCCAGCGCCCTGTGGATCGCGGGCGGGATCACCTCGACGTACGCGCTCGGACTCGTGCTGGTCCTCACCGCGCTGGAGCGGCGGATCGGCGGCCCGCGGGCGGCCGGCGTGTTCCTCCTGGGGCATGTCCTCGCCACCCTCGCCACCGAGGTCCCCGTCGGCGTCGCCGTCCTGGCGGGGCACCTTCCGGCGAGTTCGCTGCACCGCCTCGACTACGGCGTCAGCTTCGGCGTGGCCGCCGCCACCGGCGCCCTGGCCGGACTCCTCAGCCCCTGGCTCGGCCGGTCGCTCCTGGCGCTCGTCGGCGGGGCGCTGGTCCTCGACCTGTTCGCGTTCACCGATCCCATGACGGAGTGGGGCCATCTGATAGCCCTGTCCACGGGCGTCGCGACCTGGCCTTTCGTCCGCCGGCAGCGGCGGGCGCGGACCGTGGCCCCGGCGGCGGGCATCAAGTAGCCCCGATCGGGGTTGCACGGACGGGCGGTGCGGCGCGAGGCCCGCGCCGTCCGCCGTGATCCCGTCGTCGGCACCGCTCCGTGATCGCCCAGAGCGAACGGACGCCCTCCCGGGGAACATTCGGCGGCGCCCCTGCATTGAGTCGGCATAGCTCAACTTGAATGCCGAAGGGGAGATCATGGCTTCGACGTCCACACCGCTCACTCTGCCTGTGCTGCCGCTCGACGACGAGGTCGTGCTGCCCGGAATGGTGGTCCCGCTCGACCTGAACGACGCCGACGTACGGGCCGCGGTGGAGGCCGCCCAGTCCGCCGCCGGCTCCGGACCCGGCAAGCCGCAGGTCCTGCTGGTCCCGCGCGTCGACGGGTCCTACCCGGGCACCGGCGTGCTCGGCACCGTCGAGCAGGTCGGCCGGCTGGCCGACGGCGACCCGGGCGCCCTGATCCGTGGCCGCGGCCGCGTGCGGATCGGCGCCGGCACCACCGGCCCCGGCAAGGCCCTGTGGGTCGAGGGGACGCGGATCGAGGAGAGCGTGCCCGAGCCGCTGCCCGGTCACGTCACCGACCTCGTGAAGGAGTACAAGGCCCTGGCCACCGCCTGGCTGCGCAAGCGCGGCGCCTGGCAGGTGGTCGACCGGGTGCAGGCCATCGACGACGTCTCCACGCTCGCCGACAACTCCGGCTACTCGCCGTTCCTGACCACCGAGCAGAAGGTGGAGCTGCTGGAGACCGCCGACCCGGTGGCCCGTCTCAAGCTCGCCACCCAGCACCTGCGCGACCACCTCGCCGAACAGGACGTCGCCGAGACCATCGCCAAGGACGTCCAGGAGGGCGTGGACAAGCAGCAGCGCGAGTTCCTGCTGCGCCGCCAGCTCGAAGCCGTCCGCAAGGAACTGCGCGACCTCAACGGCGAGCAGGACGGCGAGGAGTCCGACGACTACCGCGCCCGCGTCGAGGCCGCCGACCTGCCCGAGAAGGTCCGTGAGGCCGCCCTCAAGGAGGTCGACAAGCTGGAGCGCTCCAGCGACCAGTCGCCCGAGGGCTCCTGGATCCGCACCTGGCTCGACACCGTGCTCGAACTGCCGTGGAACGACCGTACCGAGGACGCCTACGACATCCAGGGCGCCAAGGCCGTCCTCGACGCCGAGCACGCCGGCCTGGAGGACGTGAAGGAGCGCATCACCGAGTACCTGGCGGTGCGCAAGCGCCGCAGCGACCGGGGCCTGGGCGTGATCGGCGGGCGGCGCGGCGGTGCCGTGCTCGCGCTCGTCGGGCCGCCCGGCGTCGGCAAGACCAGCCTCGGCGAGTCCGTCGCGCACGCCATGGGCCGCAAGTTCGTCCGGGTCGCCCTCGGCGGCGTCCGCGACGAGGCCGAGATCCGCGGTCACCGTCGTACGTACGTCGGCGCGCTGCCCGGCCGGATCGTGCGCGCGATCAAGGAGGCCGGGTCGATGAACCCGGTGGTCCTGCTGGACGAGATCGACAAGGTGGGCTCCGACTTCCGCGGCGACCCCGCGGCCGCCCTCCTGGAGGTCCTCGACCCGGCCCAGAACCACACCTTCCGCGACCACTACCTGGAGGTGGAACTGGACCTGTCGGACGTCGTCTTCCTGGCCACCGCCAACGTGCTGGAAGCGATCCCCGAGGCCCTGCTCGACCGCATGGAACTGGTCCGCCTGGACGGCTACACCGAGGACGAGAAGGTCGTCATCGCCCGCGACCACCTGCTCCCGCGCCAGCTGGAGCGGGCCGGCCTGAACGACGACGAGGTGGTGCTCGACGAGAGCGCGCTGCGCAAGCTCGCCGGCGAGTACACCCGGGAGGCGGGCGTCCGCACCCTGGAGCGGTCCATCGCCCGGCTGCTGCGCAAGGTGGCGGCCCAGCACGAACTGGGCGCACGCGAACTGCCGTTCACCATCACGGACGGCGACCTGCGCGAGCTGATCGGCCGGCCGCACCACGTGCCCGAGTCCGCCCAGGACCCGGCCGAGCGCCGGACGGCCGTGCCCGGCGTGGCGACGGGCCTCGCGGTCACCGGCGCGGGCGGCGACGTGCTGTTCGTCGAGGCGTCGCTGGCCGACCCGGAGACGGGCGCGGCCGGACTGACCCTGACCGGCCAGCTGGGCGACGTCATGAAGGAGTCGGCGCAGATCGCCCTGAGCTTCCTGCGCTCCCGCGGCGCCGAACTGGAGCTGCCCGTGGGCGACCTGAAGGACCGGGGTGTGCACATCCACTTCCCGGCCGGCGCGGTCCCCAAGGACGGCCCGAGCGCGGGCGTCACGATGACGACGGCGCTGGCGTCGCTGCTGTCCGGCCGTCTGGTCCGCACGGACGTCGCCATGACCGGCGAGGTCTCGCTGACCGGCCGGGTGCTGCCCATCGGCGGGGTGAAGCAGAAGCTGCTCGCCGCGCACCGGGCGGGTGTCACCACGGTGATCATCCCCAAGCGCAACGAGCCCGACCTGGACGACGTCCCCGCGGAGGTGCTGGACAAGCTCGACGTCCACGCCGTCACGGATGTCCGCCAGGTCCTGGAACTGGCCCTGACGCCGGCGGTGAACGGCGCGGAGCCGGAGGTTCCGGTGGCGGCGTGACGGACGCGACCGGTTGAGCGGAGGCCCGGGTCCCGTAGGGAGGCCCGGGCCTCCGCCATGCCCGGCGGGCGGTCAGCCGTAGGCCAGCGCGGCGACGCGGTCCAGCGCTCCGTTGAACCGGTCGTGGTCCCCGACGGTCGGCCCGGACGAGGTGTACTGCCACATGGTGTGGAAGCTCCAGCCGGCCGGCAGGGTGCCCGGGGTGGAGGCGTAGCGGGCGATCCACAGCGGATGCGCGGCGGCGAAGCCGCTGTGGTCACCGGTGCACTGCGTCCACCAGGAGGTGGCCGTGTAGATCACCGCGTCCCGGCCGGTGCGGGCCCGGTACCGGTCGAGGAAGCCGCCGATCCAGCTCACCATCGCGCTCTGTGTCTTGCCGTAGCAGGCCGCGCCGTAGGGGTTCCACTCGATGTCGAGCACGCCCGGCAGCGTCCTGCCGTCCCTGGACCAGCCGCCGCCGTGGGCGACGAAGTAGTCGGCCTGGGCGGCGCCGGTCGCGGTGTCCGGGGTCGCGAAGTGGTACGCGCCGCGGATCATGCCGACGTCGTAGGCGCCGTCGTACTGCTGCGCGAAGGACGAATTCGTGTAGTACGTCCCCTCGCTCGCCTTGGTGTAGGCCCACCTGACCCCGCTGTTCCACAGGGTCGCCCAGGCCACGCTGCCCTGGTAGCCGGAGACGTCCACGCCCTCCGTCGCGGCGGCGCGGGTGACGGGGCTGCCGCCTCGCCCGTCGTGGGCCAGGACGCCCATGCCCATGTACGCGAGGCCGCGGGCCGGGGTGTCCGCGGCCGAGGCCGGGACGGTGAGGGGCAGGACGAGGGCGAGGGCGGCGAGCAGGAGCCCGGCGGGGGTGCGGGGCCGGATGCGGACAGGTCCGGGTCTGTGCACGGGCATGGCGTGCCTCCGAGGGTTCGGTGATGCTTGCTCAGCGGGTCGGCGTGTGCATGCCATTCATGGCCGACACCGAAGCTACGCACGCGGAACGGCAGGGGGAAGGCACCCCGGAGACTGCCGATGGTCCAAGCCTGCGAAATACTTGCGGAGCTGCGGTGATGACCGCTTCTGGCGGAAACTTTCACTACGGGGAAAACCGAGGCAGGGACTGACGTGCACGAAGACACGAACGGTGACGGGCACCGGGCCGAACCCGCCCGGTCACCGAATGGTGTGGACCAGGTCGGCAGGACCGAGGCGGGCCCGGCGGGCGCGGACCGGATCGGCCTGGACCAGGTGGACCCCGAGTACCTCTCCCTGGAACGCGAGTTGACGGTGCTGCTGCGGCGCGCCCGCGCCAACCAGGGCGAGATGGCCCGCGAGGTCCACCCGGACCTGGAGTCCGCGGCCTACGGCCTGCTCGTCCGCCTCGACGAGTACGGCCGCCAGCGCGCCACCGAACTCGCCGCCTACATCGGCGTCGGCAAGGCCACCATGTCCCGTCAGCTGCGCGCCCTGGAGGACCTCGGCCTGGTCGCCCGCGAACCCGACCCGGCGGACGGCCGCGCCTGGCTCGTCCACCTCACCGACGAGGGCCGCATCCGCGTCGGCAGGGTCCGCGAGGCCCGCCGCGCCCGTTACGTCAGCCAGCTCTCCCACTGGGACCGCAAGGAGGTCGCCGAACTGGCCCGGCTGATCCGGCAGTTGAACCAGGGAATGGAGAAGTAGCCCCACGTCACCCCGCGCCACCCCGCACCCGGCACGCCGCGCCCCGCACCCGGCACGCCGCGCCCCGCACCCGGCACACCGTGCCCCGCACCCGGCACCCGGCACCCCGCGCCCGGTGCCGCCGTCCCCCTCACAAGTCCGCGTACACCACCGTCGCGTCGTCGTGCGTCTTGCTCCGTCCCAGATACGTCCGTGACTCCGCGTCCGCCCGTTCCAGCGCCCGTACCTGGTCCACCAGTTCCTGCGGCCCCCTCTTGCGGACGAGGCCGAAGCAGTCCGCCCAGTCGCCCTCGCGGAACTTCTCCACCCACCGGGTGGCCCCGTCCGTCAGCGCGGCCAGTGCCCGCACCTCGCCGCGCGGCAACGACCCCGTCACCGCGCGCCCGGCCACCGCCGGGTCCGCGGCCGCCGTGAAGAAGCCGCCCTCCTTGTTGCGGAGCGTGGTGTCCACGAGCGCGTCGGTGGTGAGCAGGGCGCGCGGCAGACGTGCCAGCCGGTCGTCCAGCACCGCCGTGACCGCGCCCTCGGGGGACTCCAGCAGAAGGGCCGAGTCGGACAGGACCAGGTACTCGACCGTCTCCGGTGACCAGCGGGCGACCACCACCGTCGCCTGCGGTGTGCGTGGGTGAGAAAGGTCACAGGACGCCTGGTGGGCCTCGGCTGTTCGAAGGATCGCCCGGGAGAGGATCTCCGGCAGCGTCAGATCCCGTGCCGAAACGGTCAGTTCGGTCAGGGCGCCCCCGAGCCGGCCGCTGAACCACGGCACCGAGTGCACGCAGCCCGTTCCCGTCGTCGGCGGCGTCACCCCGTCCAGGACCACCAGCGCGCCGCCCAGTCCGGAGGCCGGTAGCGCGACGGCGGAGAAGTCCTCGTTGGGGCGGACCGGATCACCGGGCTCCGAAACAAGTGCAGTGCGCATCCGGCCAGTCTGCACGAGCCTTTCACGACATCCACCAAAGGCTGCCAACGGTCCCGGAATTGACGCCCCTGTGCAGGTCAGGCGCCTGGTTTGGGGTGGAATGGCTGACTCCGCCGGGACGTGGCGGCGAATCCTGCCACCGGCTGCCCCTGACGTCCAACCGGCCCCGCGGGCACGCCCCTCGCGCGCGCCCGGGAAACTTGCCCGCCCACTCTCCTTGGGGGTTCACTCCTTCGGGTGGCGGGGCAGGTGATGCACGACCACCGCCCACCCGCACTGGGAGGGTCGGGACCGATGGGTCCTCCGCGCGCGCCGAGCCGAGCGTGGAGGAGGGTGCACGCGTGATCGGCACCAGTTGACGCAGCGTCACGCGGGCCCATGAGTACGACGAGTCAGGAATGCGAGCACCGGTGCAGAAGACGCGGCCTCGTCGCACAGGCAAGCAGACGGCCTCCGAGGGCGGCGCGGAGCGCACCCCTGGCACCGCGGGCACCCCGGGCGCGCCGGTCGGCAAGGGCCGTCCCACCCACGTGCGCACCCGGCTCATCCTCGCCGTCGCCGTCGTGGCCGCGGCGATCGCCGGAGCCGGCGCCCCGTCCCTCGTGGACGCCTCCGGCCGACTGAACGACTCGCAGGACCTGGTGACCCTCGCCGGGCAGACCCAGGACGCCCTCTCGCTCGCCCACTCCCTGGCCGACGAGCGTGACGAGGTCACCGCCTTCATCGCGGCCGGCCGCGCCAAGACCGAGGCGCCCTCCGAGCAGCGCGGCGCCCGCGTCGACCGGCAGGTCGAGGAACTGCGCGCCGACACCGACACGCCCGCCTCGCTGCGCGCCGACCTCGACGGCATCGCGACCGTGCGCCGCGCGGCGCTCACCGGCCGGAGCAGCGCCCTAGAAGCGCACCAGGCGTACTCCGCCGTCATCACCGAACTGCACGGCCTGGCCGAACAGCTCGCCCGGCAGACACCGCCGCGGGCCGGCGCCGGCGCCTACGCGCTCGCCGAGCTCGACTCCGCCGTCCAGCAGGCGGCCGCCGCCCGCGGGCTGCTCCTCGCGGCCCTCGACGTGCCGCGCCGCACGCAGACCGTCATCGACCCCGCGACCGGTCTGCCCACCACCTCGACCACCTCCTCGGACGCGGAGGCCAAGCAGCGCGACGCCCTCACGGCCGCCGCCCAGCAGGCACGTCTGCGCTCCGACGCGGCCCTCGCCGACTTCCACGCCACCGCGCCGCAGGCCGCCCGCACCTCGTACGACTCCGCGGTCACCGGGCCCGAGGCCGACTCCGCGGAGAAGTACCTCGCCTCCCTCACCGACCAGCCGACCCTCTCCGACGGCGAACTCGGCACCAGCGCCAAGAAGGCCGACGCGGCGCTCTCCGCCCGGGTCGACCTCATGCGCGGCGCGGAGGCCGCGCTCTTCGACCGCCGTACCAAGGAACTCGCCCGGCTGCGCGACGACGACGTGACCGAGCTGGAGGTCCGCGTCGCCCTCCTCGGCGCCCTGATGCTGTTCACGGTCGGCGTCGCCACGGCCATGGCCCGCACGCTCACCCGCCCGCTGTCCGTGCTGCGCCGCGGTTCCGCCCGGCTGGCCGGGGCGCCGGACCCCACCGCCGAGGAAGCCATCGCGTTCACCGGCCGCAACGACGAGTTCGCCCAGGTCGTCCGGTCCGTCAACGCCCTGCACGCGCACGCCGCAGCCCTGCACGAACGCGTCGCAACGCTGGAGGCCGACCGCAGGCACCTGGTCGGCCAGCGGCAGAAGATGGCCGACGCCCGGGAGGAACTGCGCGCCGAACTCGCCGACTCCGGCGACCAGCTGGAGCGGCTGCGCACCAGCATCGGCGGCACCTTCGTCAACCTGGCGCTGCGCACCCTGGGTCTCGTCGAGCGGCAACTCGCCGTCATCGAGGGCCTGGAGGAGCGCGAGCAGGACCCGGACCGGCTGGCCACGCTCTTCAAGCTGGACCACTTCGCCACGGTCATGCGCCGGCACAGCGAGAACCTCCTGGTGCTGTCCGGCACCGAGCACGTGCAGCAGCACGCCGGTCCGGTCCCGCTCGTCGACGTCGTACGGGCCGCGGTCAGCGAGATCGAACGCTACGAGCGGGTCCGGATCGCCGCGCTGCCGCCGCACGCCCACGTCGCCGGGTTCGCCGCGGACGACCTGAGTCATCTGCTGGCCGAACTCATGGAGAACGCCACCTCGTTCTCCCCGCCCGACCTGCCCGTCGAGGTCTCCGGCTGGCTCCTGGAGAACGGCGAGGTCATGCTCTCCGTCCAGGACGAGGGCATCGGCATGGCCGAGGCGCGGATGAGCGCCCTCAACGCCCGCCTCGGCGAGTTCGACCCCGGGGCGCCCTACGACCAGGAGGGCGAGGAGGGGCTCGGGCTCGGCCTGTACGTGGTGGCCCGGCTCGCCCACCGGCACGGCGTCCGGGTGCATCTGCGCGAGCAGAAGCAGGGCGGGGTCGCCGCCGTGGTCGTCCTGCCGAAGTCGCTGCTGGCGGGCGCGCCGGCCGCCGCCGTCCCGGCGGCCTCACCCACGGCCGGCGGCACCCACAGGTTCTCCCTGCCGGGCGCCGACGCCGAGGCCAACTCTCATGTGATCGGCGCCCGTTCGGCCGGCGACGACACCCTGGTCGCGCTCGCGGAGAAGGCCGTACGCGGCGCGGAGCCCGTCGAGGAGAGCCCGGCCCCCGAGCCCGCACCGGCCGCCACCCGCGCCCCGGCCCCGGCCGAGACGCCGGCCGAGACCACCATGGAGCTGCTGCTCCCGGCGCCGGGCCCGGCGGACGGCCCGGACGGCCCGGACGCGAGCCACCCCACCGAACCCGCCGGCCCCACCGAACCCGCCGGCCCCACCGAACCCGCCGGCCCCACCGAACCCGCCGGCCCCACCGAACCCACCGACCTCGCCGAAGGCGTCGAGGAGGGGCAGGAGCACGAGGCCCCGGAGGCCGGGGAACACCAGCGGGTCCCCGACGCCCCCGAGGACCTCGTCACCGACAAGGGTCTGCCCAAGCGCACCCCGAAGATCACCGAACAGGCGTCGGCCCCGCGTGTGCGGACCGGCTCCGTCGACGCCGAGGCGCTGCGCCGCCGCCTGGGCGGCTTCCGCCGGGGGGCGGACGCCGGATACCGCGACGTGCGGGCGGAGATCGCCGAACGCCAGGACCGCACGTCGGCAGGACCAGCTGGACCCGCAGAATCCGCAGAAGTCACGGGGGGCACAGCCGAGGAGGCAAGCAGTTGACCGCGCCCAGTACCTTCGGACTGAGCAGTGAGGCCCGCAATCTGCACTGGCTGCTGACCAATCTCGTCGAGGAGGTGCCGGGCATCCAGTCCGTCGCGGTGGTCTCCTCCGACGGCCTGCTCCTGCTCTCCTCCGACCCCGGCCGCAACGCCGGGGCGCGGGTGAGGGCCGGAGAGCGGCCCACCGGGCCGCGCGGCTCCTCCGCCGACCTGGCCACCATCGTCTCCGGGATCGGCAGCCTCACCATCGGCGCCGCCCGGCTGATGGACTCCGGGCCGGTGAAGCACACCATGGTCGCGATGGACGAGGGCAGCCTCTTCGTGATGTCGATCAGCGACGGCTCCCTGCTCGGCGTGCACGGCGCCGCGGACTGCGACATGAGCGTGGTGGCCTACCACATGGCGCTCTTCGTGGGCCGGGCCGGCCATGTGATGACGCCCGAACTCCGCAGCGAGCTACGACAATCCCTCGCGGGCGAGTCGACCGGGGGTGCCCGATGAGCATCAGTGGCAGCACGCCGAACAGGCTTCCCGTGCGCGGCGGCGACCGCAAACCGGCCCGCGTACGCCCCTACTCGCTCACCGGCGGCCGTACCCGCTTCGGGCATGTCCTGCTCGTGGAGACGTTCGTCGCGAGCACCGCCGCGCTCGAAGCCGGCGAGGAGCGCAGGGAACTGCCGAAGGGGTCCCTCTCCAGCCGGGTCATGCCCGAGATGCGGGCCATCGTCGAGCTGTGCCGCCGTATGCGCACGGTGGCCGAGATCGCCGCGCTGCTGAAGATGCCGCTCGGAGTGGTCCGCGTGCTGCTGAGCGACCTCGCGGACCAGGGAAGAATCCGTGTGTACGGCACCGGGACCGGTCACGGTACGGGCCGTCCGGACCGCGCTCTGCTGGAAAGGGTGCTGAGTGGACTCCGTCGTCTCTGACGCCGCCGCCTACGGCGTCTCCCCGCTCCTCGACGAGGAGGAACCCCCGAGGTCCTGGCAGACCGACCGCACCCGCGCGCCCATCGCCACGAAGATCGTGGTCGCCGGCGGGTTCGGGGTCGGCAAGACGACGCTGGTGACCGCCGTCTCGGAGATCACACCGCTGCAGACCGAGGCGCTGATGACCGAGGCGAGCGAGGACACCGACGACCTCACCGCCACCCCGGAGAAGGCGACCACCACGGTCGCCATGGACTTCGGCCGTCTCACGCTCGACGACGACCTGGTGCTCTACCTGTTCGGCACGCCGGGTCAGCAGCGGTTCTGGTTCATGTGGGACGACCTGGTGCGCGGCGCGATCGGCGCCGTCGTGCTGGCCGACACCCGCCGCCTCAAGGACTGCTTCCCGGCGCTCGACTACTTCGAGAGCTGCGGACTGCCGTACGTCGTCGCCGTCAACCACTTCGACGGCAGTGAGCGGTTCGAACCCGTGGACGTGCGGGAGGCGTTGACGATCCCCGCGCACGTACCTGTAATGATCATGGACGCGCGCCGTCGGATCTCGGTGATCGAGACCCTGCTGACCCTGGTGGGCCACGCGCTCGACGCCACCCCCGAGTAGTCGCGATTTAGGAGTCACCACCCGCATGCGGAAGATACTCGTCGTCGGAGCCGGCCAGTCCGGTCTCCAGCTCGCCCTCGGACTCCAGTCGCACGGGTACGAGGTCACCCTGATGTCGAACCGGACGGCGGACGAGATCCGCTCCGGCCGGGTCATGTCGACGCAGTGCATGTTCGACACGGCGCTCCAGCACGAGCGGGACCTGAAGCTGAACTTCTGGGAGTCCCAGGCCCCGAAGATCGAAGGGCTCGGCGTGTCCGTGGCGGCGCCCGGTTCGCACGAGCCGGGTCCCACGCAGCGCGCGATCGACTGGGTGGGCACGCTCGACGGGTACGCGCAGTCGGTCGACCAGCGGGTGAAGATGGCCGGCTGGATGGAGACGTTCGCGCAGCGCGGCGGCCAGCTGGTCATCCACGGCGCGGCGGTCGGCGACCTCGACTACTTCTCCCGCACCTACGACCTGGTGCTCGTCTCGGCCGGCAAGGGCGAACTGGTGTCGATGTTCGGCCGGGACGCCTCCCGTTCGCCGTACGCCGAGCCGCAGCGCGCCCTGGCCGTCTCCTACGTCCACGGTCTGGGCCCGCGGCCCGAGCACCCGGAGTCCGACGCGGTCCGCTGCAACCTGGTGCCCGGCGTCGGCGAGCTGTTCGTCATGCCGACCCTCACCACCTCCGGCCGCGCGGACATCCTGTTCTGGGAGGGCATACCCGGCGGACCGCTCGACGTCTTCCACGGCGTCAAGGACCCGGCGGAGCACCTCTCCCTGACCCTGGAACTCATGGAGAGGTTCGTCCCCTGGGAGTACGCGCGGGCCACCAGGGTCGAACTGACCGACGGAGGCGGCACGTTGGCCGGCCGGTACGCGCCCACCGTCCGCAACCCGATCGGCCGGCTGCCCGGCGGCGGCCTGGTCCTCGGGGTCGCGGACGTCGTCGTGGCGAACGACCCGATCACCGGGCAGGGCTCCAACTCGGCGTCCAAGTGCGCGGCCGCCTACCTCGACTCGATCCTGGAACACGGGGACAAGGAGTTCGACGGCACCTGGATGCAGGCGACCTTCGACCGCTACTGGGACACCGCGCAGCATGTCACCAAGTGGACCAACGCCATGCTCGCGCCGCCGCCGGAGCACATCCTGAACCTGATCGGCGCGGCCGGTCAGCTCCAGCCCGTGGCCGACCGCTTCGCCAACGCGTTCAACGACCCCGCGGACTTCGAGAACTTCTTCTACGAGCCCGAGAAGACGGCCGCCTACCTGGCCTCGGTGACCGCGGGCTGACCGGGGCGGGGGAGGGGGCCCGCCAACCGAGCGACGGCGGCTCCCTTCCCCCGGCCCGGCTTCTTCCCCGGCCCGCCGCCTCCCTCGGGCCCGTCGGTGGGGCGCCGCCCCGCCCCTAACGGGCCGCGGGGGCCGTGCCGCGCGCCCGGTCCGGCAGCTTCGGCGGCCTGTAGTGCCGCAGCGGTGCCGCCTGCGGGTCCGGGCGGACGGCGCCCAGGATCGGGTTCGCGGCGATCGGGGAGACCTTGATCCGCGCGCCGGGACGCGGTGCCTGCACGACCTTCCCGCCGCCGATGTAGAGAGCCACATGGGTGGCCTCGGGGAAGTACACGACGAGGTCGCCGGGGCGCAGCTCGCTCAGCGGAATCCGCTTGAGCCGCGCCCACTGCTCCTGGCTGGTGCGCGGGAGGGACCGCCCGGCGTGGTCCCAGGCCTGTGAGGTCAGCCCCGAGCAGTCGTAGGACCTCGGCCCCTCCGCGCCCCACTGGTAGGGCTTGCCGACCTGCCGTACCGCGTACCGCACGGCGCGGTCGCCCTCCCGCGAGGGCTTCGGCGTACCGCCGGCCTTGCCGTCGCTCAGGTCGTCCGCCGGGTCGCCCAGCGCGCCGGAGGCGACGAGGTCCCGCTGTGCCGTGTCGACGCCCTTCTCCTCCAACTCGGCCAGCGCGGCCACCTGTTCGGCGCTCAGCGAGACGAGCAGTTCCTCGACGTCATGGAGCCGCCCGCGCACCTCGTCCCGTTCCTTCCGCTTCCGTTCCGCGAGGGTGAGCTGGTCGTCGAGCGCCTTGCGTGCCCGGCGGGCCAGGGCGTCGGCCTTCCGCTCGCTTCCGGCCAGCCGGCCCACCGTCTCGGCCCGCTCCCGCGCCAGCTGCCCGATGACATGGCCCTCGTCGAGCGCGTGCTGCGGGTCACGGGCGAGCAGCAGCCGGATGTACGGGGAGAGGGCGGTGCTGGTCTGGTACTGCTGCCGGACCAGCCTGCCCGCCGCCCCGCGGCTGTCGCGCAGGGACAGCCGCGCGCGGGAGAGCGCGCGTTCCAGCCGGGCGGTCTCGGCGCGCTGCCTCGCCAGCTTCTCCTCGGTGGCGTTGTACGCCTCGGTGGCCCGCTCGGCCTCCCGGTACAGGCGCTGAAGGTCCGTCAGCAGCGTGGCCGTGGAGGCTTCCCCGGCGCCCGGACCGGGGCCCGGGACGGGCGCGGCCGCCGCGGGCAGCGGTGCGAGAACGGTGCCGGCCGCCACCGCCGCCGTACACACCAGACGCAGGAACCTTCCTGACACGCCATCACCTCCGACGCGCAACGGACCGTCCGTTCCGCATCGCGAGCATCAAACGGGTCCGCGCGATCCGCGCGCCGGGTGTGCGCGGTTCGGCGTAACGAGGTCACCCGTCGGTGGCTTCCGGGTTGCCGCCCGGCGTGGCGTCCGGCCTGGACCACGGCCACCTGAGCCGGCCTCCGTCGTCGCCCTCGGGGTCGTAGGCGTACTTCCATCCCCGCGGGAGGCCGAGCCGCTTGCTGAGCCCGATCGGCTCCCGCCGGTAGACGAGCACGGTGGGCGGGCCGCCGCCGGCGTCGGGGACGGGGATGCGGTAGGTCTTGGGCGGCTGCCCGGTGGGTCCCAGCAGCACGGGCAGTACCCGGCCGTCCATCGGCCCGCCCTCGAAGGGGGTGTCCTGACTCTTCACGGCACCAGTGTCAGCCATCCGCCGCGAGGGCCTCGACCAGCGCGGCCGTCTGCGGGTCGCGGCCCGCGGTCACCGACAGCACGGCCACGAACTGCTCGACCAGCCAGTCCCGCAGTTCCCCGACCGGCGGCTGCTTGCCCTCGTCCAGCCAGATCAGGGACGCGGCCTCGACCGCCGTGATCCACATCCGTACGGTCATCCGCAGCAGCAGACCGGGCCCGGTGACCCGCAGATGGCCGAGGATGTGCTCGGCGGCGGCCCGCCGGACGCCGTCCACGATGGCCGTCGTCCGGGAGGTCTCCACGACGCTGCCGCCCTGGAGCAGTGCGCTGAAACCGGCGTCGTGCTGGTCGACGAAGGTGAGGTAGCGGTCCAGGGCGCGGGCCAGCCGGGGGAGCAGCGGGCCCTCGCGGGGCTCGTCGAAGCAGTGCCGCAGCTCCTCGGCGGCCGAGTGCAACGCCGCCTCGTAGAGCTGCTGCTTGCCGCCCGGGAAGTAGCGGTACACCAGCGGCCGCGACACTCCGGCCGCCTCCGCCACGTCGTCCAGGGACACGTCCTCCGGCAGCCGGTGCGCGAACAGCGACAGGGCGGCGTCCAGCAGCTGGCTCCGGCGTTCCTCGACGCTCAGGCGGCGGTAGGCGGGGGTGGCCGCGGAGGGGGTCATATGGGGCAGCGTAACCGGCCTGCCCGGGACGCCGCCTACGCGAGCAGCCCGGACGACTTCCACAGCCGTCGCCCGGCACCGCGCAACACCCCGATGTCGTCGAGGAAGTCGGTCAGCTTCTTCGCCCCCGACTGCATGACCTCCCGACGGTGTCCGCTGGCCCGCACCTGCGCGACGGCCTCCCGCCGGTCCAGGCCGACGTTCGTGTAGACCTCCGGGTTGACGAACGCCACGGAGAACACCCGAGCGAACTCGCCGGACGTCACCCGGGTGAACTCCTGCGACCACCGCGGGGCCGTCACCATCTGCCGCCGCAGCTCCTCGCGGGCGTACCGCACATGGCGCGCCTCCTCGACCACGTGGATGCGGGTCACGCCCCGCACCAGGGTCTGCACCCGCTCGTCCGGGAAGGTCAGCCGCTGCATCCAGTCGAGGACCTCCTCGCCGAGGAGTGTCGCCGTGAACGAGCCGGGGGTGGTGGAGATGGTCTTGAACAGCCGGCCCAGGTTCAGGTGGGCGCGGCTGACCGGGTACCAGGGGGTGTCGCCGTGCGAGATCAGCCGGGCGAACATCTTCGAGTGCCGGCACTCGTCCTCGATCTCGGTCAGCGCGTAGCGCACGTGTGCGCTCGTCGCCGCCTTGTCGTAGATGTGCCGGACCAGCAGCTGCATCAGGATCAGCTCGAACCAGATGCCGAGCGAGGCGAGCGCCGCGGCCTCGTGCTGCGAGAGCAGGATCCGCTGTTCCTCACCCATGCGCTTCCACAGCGGGGTGTCGTACAGCGACACCAGCTCCGGCGGCCAGAACCACTTGCCCTCCTCGAAGGGCGCGTCCCAGTCGAGTTCCGTGTCGGGGTCGAAGGAGTGCCTGGCGGAGGAGACGAGCAGCCGTTCGGCCACCTGTTCGCGGTCCTTGAGCAGGCCGAGCGCGTCCCGCAGCCCGTCGAGCGCTTCGGCATCTGTGAGGGTCGTGGTCATGGCACTTATGAGACTGCCTGTCAGCAAGCTCGTCAATCCCCCGCGCGGGACTTGTTGACGAACCGTCTACCGCGTGTGAGCCTGCGGGACATGCCGACTCACGACCTGTACGCCACGGACCCGGGAGACTCCCCCTGGCAGGTGCCGGCGACGGGCGACGCCCGCTTCGACTGGGAGTACGACGACGGCCGCGACCGCCTCCTCGCCCTCTACCAGAAGGGCAAGGACAAGCAGTGGGACGGCCAGAAGCGCATCGACTGGGACCTGGAGGTCGACCCCTACGACCCCCTCGGCACCCCCGACGAGGCGATGTCCCTGTACGGCACGAAGTACTGGGCGAAGTTCAGCGACCGGGACAGGGCCGAACTGCGCCGGCACTACGCCTCCTGGCAGTTCAGCCAGTTCCTGCACGGCGAGCAGGGCGCGATGATCTGCGCCGCCCGGATCGTCGAGTCGGTCCCGGACCTGGACGCGAAGTTCTACTCGGCGACCCAGACGATGGACGAGGCACGGCACGCGGAGATCTACGGCCGCTTCCTCCACGAGAAGGTCGGGATGCTCTACCCGATCAACGACAACCTCCAGTCCCTGCTCGGCGACACCCTGCGCGACTCCCGCTGGGACATGCCCTACCTCGGCATGCAGGTGCTGATCGAGGGCCTGGCGCTCGCCGCCTTCGGCATGATCCGCGACACCACCGACAAGCCCCTGCCGAAGCAGATCCTCGCCTACGTCATGCAGGACGAGGCCCGGCACGTGGCCTTCGGCCGCATGGCGCTCCGGGACTACTACAAGCAGCTGACCGACGCCGAACTGCGCGAGCGCGAGGAGTTCGTCATCGAGGGCTGCTACCTGATGCGCGACCGGCTGCGCGGAGTCGAGGTGCTGCGCAACTTCGGAATCCCGGCCGCGGAGGCCGACGAGTACAGCGAGCGGTCCGAGTTCCTCGCCCTCTTCCGGAAGCTGCTGTTCTCGCGCATCGTGCCCTGCGTCAAGGACATCGGCCTGTGGGGAAAGCGGCTCCAACAGGCCTACGTCGACATGGGTGTTCTGGAACTGGGCGACTCCAGTCTCGACCGGCTGATGGCCCAGGACGAGGAGATCGCCGAGCAACTCGACGCGCAGAGGTTCGCGGCGGAGGAGCGGGAGCGGGTGGCGGAGGTCGCGGAAGCGGTCGAGGCGGGCGAAACCGCCTCCTGACATATGCCCCACATGCAGTAACGTGCTGACGTGTCCACGCCTCCACCGCCCGAGAGCCCCGACGGCCGCCCGCCGCAGCACCCCTACGGCCCGCCGCCGGCCGGGAACCCGTACGGTCCGCCGCCGCAGGCTCCCCACGGCGGGCAGCCGCGGGAGCCGCAGCCCGGCCCGTACGACCCGCCGCCCCAGGGCCCCCACGCCGCCGGCCCCTACGGCCCGCCGCCGCAGGGACCGCCCGCAGCTCCGTACGGACAGCAGCCCGCCGCGCCCTACGGCGCCCCGGCCCCCTACCCCCCGCAGCCGTACGGCGGCTGGGGCGCGCCCCCGGTGTTCCCGCCGCCGCCCAGGAAACGCCGGGTCGGGCTCGTGCTCGGCATCGTGGGCGGAGTCGTCGCCGCGGTCGTGGCGATCGTCGTGGCGCTCGTGCTGGTCGGCTCGGCGGCGGGCGGCGGCTTCCCCGAGGCCCGTTTCACCCTGAGCCTGCCGCGGACCCTGGCCGACGGGCGCTACGCACTCACCCAGGACCTCTCCGACTCCGAGGGGCGGAAGATCAAGGACGAGGCGGACGGCGCCTGGGACGCCAAGGTCACCGACAGCGTGGTCGGGCAGTACAGCCCCGGCGGCGATACGACCAAGGGCACCCTGGTGGTGTCGGGCATGTACGGCCGCTTCAAGAACACCGACGAGACCCGCGACAACATGATGAAGGGCGCCGCGCAGGGCGCCGCCGCGAAGGTCGCCGTCCCGCCGAAGGACTTCCGGCCGAGCGGTTCCGGGGGCGTCACGATCACCTGCGAGGTGCTCACCCGGGCCCAGGCCGGCACGGCACTGACCGTCCCGGTGTGCGGCTGGGCGGACGACAACACGGGCGCCTCCGTGGCCGAGGTGACCGTGGCGACGATGTCCCAGGACCCCTCCGAGGTCGACCTGGAGGCCGCCGCCGAGACGACGGCGAAGATCCGCTCCGACATGCGGAAGCCGATCAGGTGACGGGCCGCCCCGCGCAGGTCCCCGTGGTCCCGCGCGGGGCCTACGCGGGGCACCCCAGATCCTCGGGGACCGACGGGGTCACCGGCCGGGGCGCACCCGCGGTCCCGGTTCCGGTTCCGGTCCCCGTCCCCGCCGCGGCCTTCGCGTCGGCCGCGTCGGCCGCTCCCGGGCCGAAGGACGTCCGCAGGGTGAAGGCGTACGGCGTCGCTCCGTGCGTCCGCAGGTGCAGCAGCCGCCGCTCCGCCTCCGCGACCGTCGGCCGGTGCCCCGCCGGGACCCACCACAACGCCGTCATCGCCTCCCGCACCCGCTCGAACCACTCGCGTCGCCGGGCCAGCATCTCCCGGTGCCGCCCCTGGTACATGTAGGCGGTCAGCGCGTCGGAATCCCGCCACACCGACATGTTGACGATGAGCCACTCGTCCCCGAACACCGCGATGTCCGTCGCGTTGCCGGAGTCGCTCTCCAGCCGCCAGACGAACCCGTCGGCGGCGTCCGCGTCGGCGTTCACCGGGTCGAGCGCGTCGACGAAGTCCTGCAACTGCGGTGAGTCCAGAGGGGCGTTGAGGCGGGCGAGGTTGACCTGGGCGAGTTGGTACGCGGTGGCGGGCTCAGTCATGGCCGAACGCTAGGTCGGCCGCCCGCCACGCGGAACCCCCCGTCTCACAAGGCGGGCCGGTCGGGGCGGAACCCCCGGTACCGGCCGCACGAGGCGGGCCGGTCCGCGGTGGAACCCCCCGTCGCGCGAGGTGGGACGGCCTGGGTGGAACCCCGGTCGCATGAGGTGGGCCGGGCCGACGGAGGTCCCCCGTCGCACGAGGCGGGCCGGCCCGGCGCTCAACCCGCGCGTCCGGCACTCACCGGGCGAGGTCCGCCTCCGTCACCGGGCGAGGTCCGCCTCCGTCACCGGGGCGAGCACCGCCTCCGTCACCGGGCGAGCACTGCCTCCATCACCGCCCGCGCGATCGGCGCCGCCACCCCGTTCCCGCTGATCTCCCCCCGGTCCGCCGAGCCGTCCTCCACGACCACCGCGACCGCCACCTCCGGCTCCGTGTCGCCCTCCTCCTGCGCCCAGGACACGAACCAGGCGTATGGGACACCGGCGTTGCCGATGCCGTGCTGGGCGGTGCCGGTCTTGCCGCCGACCCGCGCGCCGGGGATCGCCGCGTTGCCGCCGGTGCCCTCCCGCACCACGCCCTCCATCAGCTCCTTCATCCGCGCCGCGGTCGACTCCCGCATCACCTGGCGCGCGGGGCGCGAGCCGGCCGTGGTGAGGGTCGCACCGGAGTCGGTGGTGGTCCGCTCCACCAGGTAGGGCGCGCGCAGCTGCCCGCCGTTCGCGACGGCCGCCGACACCATCGCCATCTGCAGCGGAGTGGCCCGCGTGTTGTACTGCCCGATCGACGACAGCGCGAGCTGCGCCCGGTCCACCGAGGTGTCGAAGGTGCTCGGCGCCACGGAGAACGGGACGCGCAGCGCGGTGTCGTTGAAGCCGAAGTTCCGCGCGGTGGCCGTCATCCCGGCCACGCCCACGTCGACGCCCAGCTTCGCGAACACCGTGTTGCACGACCACTCGAACGCGGCCCGCAGCGGCGCGTCCTCGCACCCCTCGCCCTCGTTCGTCAGCGAGGTGGTCGTCCCGGGCAGCCTGTAGGGGGCCGGGGAGCGGGTCGGCTCGTCGAGATCGGTGATCACCCCCGCGTCCAGCGCGGCCGCCGCGGTGACCACCTTGAACGTCGAACCCGGCGGATAGGTCTGCCGTACCGCCCGGTTGAGCATCGGCTTGTCCCGGTCGCCGACCAGCCGCGCCCAGGACCGCTGCGCCGCCGCACCGTTGCCGGACAGCGCCGCCGGGTCGTACGACGGGGTGGACACCAGCGCCAGGATCCTCCCGGTCGACGGTTCGATCGCCGCCACCGCCCCCTTCCGCGCCCCCAGCCCCTGGTACGCCGCCTGCTGCGCCCCCCGGTCGAGGGTGGTGACCACGTCACCGCCGGTGCCCGGGGCGCGGGTCAGGTCGTGCCACAGGGGGAACGGCGAGAGCATCGGGTCCCGGCCCGACAGCACCGGGTCCTCGGCGTGCTCCAGGAACGTCGTGCCGTACAGCTGGGAGGCGAAGCCGGTCACGGGCGCGTACAGCGGGCCGTTCTCGTACGACCGCTCGTAGCGGAGCTGTCCGCCGCTGTCCCGGGAGCCGGTGACCGGTCGGCCGCCGACCAGGATGTCGCCGCGCGGCTGCTGGTAACGGGCGATGGTGGGGCGGCGGTTGGCGGGATTGCCGTCGTACGACCCGGCCCGGACGACCTGGACGCGGGCCGCGTTCGCCAGCAGGGCGGCGAGCAGCAGGGCGCAGAACAGGGCCGCGTGGCGGATGTACCTCGTCATGGGGCGGCCTTCCCGTCGTACTGACCGCGCGCCGAGTCGCTCACCCGGATCAGCAGCGCCACGATCGCCCAGTTGGTCACCACCGACGAGCCGCCCTGCGCGAGGAACGGCATCGCCATACCCGTCAGCGGGATCAGCCCGGTCACCCCGCCCGCGATCACGAACACCTGGAGCGCCAGGATCGAGGCCAGTCCGGCCGCGAGCAGCCGGCCGAAGGGGTCGCGCTGGTCGAGGCCCGCCCGGTAGCCGCGCTCCACCAGCAGTCCGTACAGCAGGAAGATCGCGGACAGGCCCGCCAGGCCCAGTTCCTCGCCCGCCGTCGCCAGGACGAAGTCCGACTTCGCCGCGAAGCCGATGAGGATCGAGTGGCCGAGGCCGAGACCGGTGCCGAGGATGCCGCCGGCGGCGAACGAGAACAGCGACTGGGCCAGCTGGTTGGGGCCCTGGCCCGCCTCGACCGACGCGAACGGGTGCAGCCAGTCCTCGACCCTGCTGTGCACGTGCGGTTCCAGCCAGCCGACGGCGACCGCCCCCAGCGCCGCCAGCAGCAGACCGACCGCGATCCAGCCGGTGCGGCCGGTGGCGACGTAGAGCAGGACGACGAACAGGCCGAAGAACAGCAGCGAGGTGCCGAGATCCCGCTCCAGGACCAGGACGCCGACGCTCAGCAGCCAGATCGTGACGATCGGGCCGAGCACCCGCCCGGTGGGCAGCTGGAGCCTCCTGAACCTCCGGGCGCGGCGGCCCGCGTACGCCAGCGCGTTGCGGTTGGCGGCCAGATAGGCGGCGAAGAACACCGCCAGCAACACCTTCGCGAACTCGCCCGGCTGGATGGAGAATCCGGCGATCCGCACCCAGATGCGGGCGCCGTTGACGGCCGGGAACAGGATCGGGAGGGTCAGCAGGCCCAGGGCCGCGACCACGCACACGTACGCGTACCGCTGGAGCAGCCGGTGGTCGCGCAGCAGGACGACGACCAGGGTGAACAGCGCCACGCCGACCGTGGACCACACCAGCTGCGTGGGCGCCGCCTCGTCGCCCGGCGTCTCCAGGTCGAGCCGGTAGATCAGGACCAGGCCGAGGCCGTTGAGCAGCACCCCGATCGGCAGCAGCAGCGGATCGGCGTCGGGAGCGCGCAGGCGCACCGCGCAGTGCGCCACCAGCGCGAGCACGCCGAGCCCGGCGCCGTAACCGGCGGCGCCGGGCGGGACGGTGCCGTGCCGGGCGAGGCCGACAGCGCAGTAGCCGTACACGCTGAGCAGGACGGCGAGCACGATGAGGGCCAGTTCGATGCCACGGCGCCGGGGGAGGCGTACCGCCTGAGCGGGTGGATGCGCCTGTGCCACGGTGGTTCCGGCATTGATCATGTCCGGAACTTACCCATTCGGTGCGTGTTGTCCATCGGTGTCATCAGCACCAGCGTGGCGCGGCACCGATGTTGTCGATGTAGCGCGCCGAGCCCCAGGCCCAGGTGCCGTCCGTCAGGAGGTACCAGAGCCGGTTGCCGTCGACGTTCTGGCCGCCGGCCTTGCAGAAGATCGAGACGATCTCGCCGCGGTGGGCGTACCGGATGATCTGGCCGCCGCGGTTCGGGGCGGCACGCAGCGCCAGCCTGCTCGCGGTGACCCGGCCCCGGTACAGCCGCCGGCCGTTCTGGTCGCCGTGCTGGTCGCCGCCGCCCTGCGCCTGGGTGTTCTGCGCGTCGGCGCCCTGGTTCCAGGTGGTGCCGCTCTGGGTGCCGGTGGCCTGGGTCCCGCCGCCCTGGTTCCCGGTGTCGCCCTGCTGGGTGGCGGCGGTGGCGGCGGTGGCGGCGGTGGCGCTCTGGCCGGTGCCCGGGTCGCCGCTGCCCCACTCGCCGTCCGCGGCGGCGGGGACGGCCGCGGCCGCGGCGAGCAGGCCGGCGACGGCGGCCGTTATGGCGATGCGGCGGGGGAGGGAGGAACGCAGGGACATGGGAGTACCTCCATGAGGGGCAGGTGTGCCGTAGGTCCCGAAGGTCTCGAAACCTGACTAATCGCCACATTAGGAGCGCGGTTCGGGCCGCGCCCGTCACACTGCGCCATCGGGGAGCGCTGGCCCGTCGGGCCTCCCCTGAGGCAACGTCAGCGTGGCGCACGCACCGCCGTCCGGCGCGTTCGCGAACTCCAGCCGCGCGCCGAGCACTTCCGCCTGGCCGAGCGCGATCGTCAGCCCGAGCCCGTGCCCCTTCGTCCCGCCCTCGGTGCGGAAGCGCTGCGGACCGTGCTCGAGCAGATAGTCCGGATAGCCGTCCCCGTGGTCCCGCACGGTCACCACCAATCCGTCCACCGTCAGCACCACCGGCCCCCGGCCGTGCCGGTGCGCGTTCGCCACGAGGTTGCCGAGCACCCGCTCCAGGCGCCGCCGGTCCGTCTCCACGCGGACGTCGCGGACGACGGTGACCGTGGTGGTCGTGGCGGTCGTGGCGGTCGGGGTGGCGGCGGGGTCTCCGGTCCTGTCCTCGGGCGGGGTGCGGGCGTCGGTCTTCACGGGCGGGGTGGCGGCGTCGGTCTTCACAGGTGAGGTGCCGGCGTCGCTCTTCACGGGCGGGGTGGCGGTGGAGGTGGCCGTGCCCGACGCCCGTACCACCCGCTCGGCCAGCGCGCCCAGCGGCTCCGAGTCCAGCTCCAGGCGCTCCCGCCCGGTGTCGAGCCGCGAGATCTCCAGCAGGTCCTCGGTGAGCGTGCGCAGCGCGGCCACCCGGTCCCGGACCAGCTCGGTCGGCCTGCCCGCCGGCAGCAGCTCGGCCGCCGCGTGCAGCCCGGTCAGCGGGGTGCGCAGCTCGTGCGCCACGTCCGCGGTGAACCGCTGCTCGCTCTGCAGCTTGCCCTGCAACGAGGCCGCCATCGAGTCCAGCGCGGCGGCCACCGCGGCCACCTCGTCCTGCCCCCGGTCGGTGTCCTTCGTACGGGGGTCACCCACCCGCGCGTCCAGGTCGCCGGCGCTGATCCGCCGGGCCACCTGGGCGGTCGTGTGCAGCCGCCGTGTCACCCGGGTCACCGCGAACGCGCCCACCAGCAGCGTCGCCCCGATGGCCAGCGCCGACGACCACACGATCGCCCGGTCCAGGCCGTCGATCGTGCTCTTGCCCTGCGCGTAGTCGACCTGCACGGCGAGGGCCCGCCCACCGTCGACCGGGCCCGCCGCCCACATCGTGGGGCGCCCGAGGTGCTCGCTCACCATCGTGCCGCGCTCACCAGCCGCGGCCAGCTTCCGCAGGGGCGCGGGCAGACCGGGCGGATCGACGCCGGTGCCCGGTGCGAGCGTGTCCCCGGCCTCGTACGCCGCCGTCGCCTCCGTCAGCCGGCCGAGGGCCAGGTCACGGGCCTGCCCGACCGTCTGGTTCGTGACCGACACGTGCACGAGCACGCCGAGCAGGGCGGCGAGCGCGCAGCACATCACGGTGATGAAGGCGGCGGACTTGGCGGCGAGGGTCCCGGCCCACCGGGGCAGGGCGAACCCCGGGCGCCCCGCCGCACGCCGCGCCGTGGACCGCGCGGGCCGTCTCACGGGGCGCTCGCCGAAGACGACCGGGACGCCGAAGGCGAAAGGGGCGGGGAGGGAGACAGGGAAGGGGAGGCGGAGATCGCGGGAGTGGCCGTGGCGGACCGGTGCTTGGCGTGCTTCCCGTCCCCGGTGCGCAGCATCTCGTCGTGCGTCAGCAGCATCAACCGCTGCTCCGGGTCCCAGGTCCACTGGAACCGGTACTCGTAGGCCGGGATGTCGGACGGCGAGCGGATGATCACAGACCGCCCCGCCAGTTCGACCCCGGTGACCGCGTCGTCGTTGGACATCACCTGGACCAGTCGTCCCGACCGGAAGGTGTAGACCCGCACGGCCGTCTGGTTGCCGGGCAGCAGCCGGAAACCCAGCGCGAGGTCGTCCCGCCCGTCACCGGTGAGGTCGCGGTAGTACGCCTTGAGGACGGGGCACCCGGTGCCGGTCGCGGCCGTAGCCGCTGTGTTCCCGGCAGCACCTCCCACGCCTCCGGCCGTCGCTTCGCCGCCCGTCCCCGTCCCGCCGCAGTCGTCCATCCGGCGGACCGTCTCGCGGTACGTGGCCTTGGGGCCGGTGTACGCGGCCGGGTGCCGGCGGATCTCCGCGCGGACGACGGCCACCGGGTCCACCCGGTGGATGTCGTCGCCGGGAGCGGTGATGCCGCGGACGAGTTCCGACTCCCCGTCCTCGTAGTCCCAGGCCGGGCTTGAGGCGGGCCGCAGGTCGGGCCACAGCTTGTCGGGACCGGTCGCCGTCGGGGTGGCACCCGCCGCGTGCAGCCCGCCGCCGTCGCCGCAGCCCACGGCGCCGACCAGCAGGACGGCGACCGCGGCGGCGGCGTGGACAAGGTGGCGGGGCGGCACTGTGCTCCTGGGACTCGGCGGCGGGCGGGGGGCTGCGCCTTGGCGGCCTCGCACACCTTAATTCGTACGGACGTCCTTTTTGCGCCACGGTCCGCCTCCCGGGACACACCGCCCCCCAGAACTGCGAGGAAACGATTGCTCGCCTACTCGGTGAGCTCCTCCAGGAGCCGGGCCGTCGCCAGCCCTGTCCGCAGGTACTCGACGAAGAGCTCGTTGTGCAGTGCCCAGGGCGAGCGGCGGGTCCGGATCAGCCGGATCGCCTCGTCGCCGGAGTGTCCCAGGCGGACCAGCGCGTGCGCGACGACCAGGCCGGAGCGGTTGTACCCGTGGTAACAGCGCACGAGGACCGTGCGACCGTCGTCCAGCGCGTCGCACGCCGCCTGCGCCAGGCGCATCACGCCCGCGAGCTGCGTCCCGTCCAGCGGACCGTCCGGAATCGGCCACACATGGTGCTCGACGCCCGGGTCGGGCCCGTGCCCGGGAAGCCTCAGCAGGGTCAGCACCAGATCGAACTGGTCCCGTACGACCGCGAACTCGACCTGTCCCGGCGGCCCCCTGAACTCGTGCCCGCCCATCCACAGCCCCGGCACGATCTCGCTCCACGGGCTGTCCGGAGCCGGTACGTCGGATTGCTTCCCGCGCGTCCGCAACGGCGCCTCCTCGGGGCCCGGCCAACTCCTTACAAAGGTAGCCGGGTTCTTGCCCCTGGAGCACCCCGCCTGTTCCCATGGTCGTGGGGTGATGGTGCATGAACCAGCTGCGCGTCATACCGACCTGGCGACACGGCCGGGAACGGCTGTACGTCTGTCTCAGGGACGGCAGGAACATCGCCTGGTACGACCGTGAGGCCGCCCGGGTCAACCTGCTGAGCGAGGACCGCCGAGAGGACGTCCTCGAAGCCCTCGGGCCCTTCCTCACGGGCCAGGTCGCGGTGGGGCCGCCCCCCGTCCCGACCCCGGCGGAGCTCGCCCGCCTCTCCCTCCACCCCGACGACGACCTGGCGCCCAACCGCCCGGGCGAGGCGCTCCAGGTCGCCCTGGACCGGGACCCGGGCCCGCCGCACCGGCTTCGCCCCGACCCCCGCCGCCGGGCCCTTCTGGCGGAACAGACGGTGGGGGAGATGCTGGACCACCTGGACGGCGCGGGCTGGCACGCCCTGCACTCCGTCCCGCTCCCCGGCGGGGACCGCATCCACCACCTGGTGATCGGCCCCGGCGGCCTCTTCGCGATCCACACGCTGTACGCCCACAAGTCCCGGGTGACCGTCGCGGACCCCGTGGTCGCGCTGGGCCGCCGCGACACGAGCCCGGTCCTGCGCCGCGTCCGCGCCGACGCCGACCGGGCCTCGTACGCCCTCACGGCCGAGGTCCACCCGGTCCTCGCCCTCGTCGGCCCCGCGAACGTCACGATCACCACCGAGCCCCGTGACGTGCGCGTCCTGACGGACACCGGCATCGCGGCCCTGGCGGGACTCGGCGGAGTCCTCAAACCGGCGGATGTGGAATCCCTCCACGCGACGGCCCGCGACCGCCAGACGTGGGTACGCGTGTGAGGAGGCTGTCGGCGGCGCGGGCGGCGTGGGCGGCGTGGGCGGCGTGGGCGATGCCGTGCCGGGTCGGCTCAGTCAGCCCGTCCGGCGTCTGAGGACGAGGCAGACAGGGCCCCTGTCGGCCCTGTCTGCCACCTCACCACCTCAGGCCGGGCACCGCACCACTCTCGGCCGGGCACCGCACCACTCTCGGCCGGGCACCGCACCACTCTCGGTCGGGCACCGCACCACCTCCGGCCGGGCACCGCACCACCCCTCACGGCAGCGGACGCGCACCGTCAGGATCGAGCAGCGCACCCAACAGGTCACCCGACTCCTCCACGCGAGCCGCGATGTCCTGCGCCCGGAACGCCAGCCGCGCGGGCACCCGGCACTCCTCGACCTCGCCCCACGTCACCGGCGCCGACACCCACGGCTCGGCCCGCGCCCGCAGCGTGTACGGCGTCGCGGTCGTCTTGCGGGCGGCGTTCTGACTCCAGTCGACGAACACCTTCCCGGGCCGCAGGCTCCGCGTCATGCGGTGGACGACGAGGTCGGGCAGAGCCTTCTCCGCCTCGACCGCGAGTTCCTTCGCGTACTCGGTGGTCCGCTCGGAGGACGCCGAGCGCACCGCCGCCAGCAGGTGCAGCCCCTTCGACCCGGAGGTCTTGGCGTACGCCTCGATGCCGTCCGCCGCCAGCCGCTCCCGCAGCCACAGCGCGACCCGGCAGCAGTCGACGACGGTGGCGGGCGGCCCGGGGTCGAGGTCGAGGACGATCCGGTCGGCCTCGCCGGGCGCGTCGACGACCCACTGGTGCGTGTGGAACTCGGTGACCAGGTTCGCGGCCCACATCAGGCTCGGCAGGTCCTGCACGAGCACCATCCGGGCCGGCCCCTCCGACCGGGGCACCTCGACGGTGGTGACCCAGTCGGGCGTACCCGGCGGAACGTTCTTGGCGAAGAAGACCTGTCCGCCCGGCCCGTCCGGATACCGCAGGAAGGACACCGGCCGGTCCCGCAGGTGCGGCAGCAGCACGCCGGCCGTGGTCGCGTAGTAGTGCAGCAGCTCACCCTTGGTGAACCCGGTCGCGGGATACAGCACCTTGTCCAGGTTGCTGAGCGCGAGCCGCCGTCCCTCCACCTCTGTGATCGGCGTCATACGATGAGAATCCCACGCATACGCCAACAGAACGGCGGAAACTGATCGAAAGGGTGCGGCACGTGCGATCCATCTGGAACGGCGCCATCTCGTTCGGCCTGGTCAGCATCCCCGTCAAGCTGATGAACGCCACCGAGAGCCATTCGATCTCGTTCCGCCAGATCCACCTGGAGGACGGCGGCCGCGTCCGCTACCGCAAGGTCTGCGAGCTGGAGGACCGCGAGGTCAGCGGGTCGGAGATCGGCAAGGCGTACGAGGACGCGGACGGCACGGTCATCCCGATCACGGACGACGACCTGGCCCACCTGCCGCTCCCGACTGCGAAGACCATCGAGATCGTGGCGTTCGTGCCGGCCGACCGGATCGACCCGCTGCAGATGGACACCGCCTACTACCTCGCGATGGGCGGCGCGCCGGCGGCGAAGCCGTACACCCTGCTGCGGGAGGCGCTGAAGCGCAGCCAGAAGGTGGCGGTGGCGAAGTTCGCGCTGCGGGGACGGGAACGACTCGGCATGCTCCGGGTGGTCGACGACGCCATCGTCCTGCACGGTCTGCTGTGGCCGGACGAGGTGCGCCCCCCGCAGGGCGTGGCACCCGACACGAAGGTCACGGTCAACGACAAGGAACTCGACCTCGCGGACGCCCTGATGGACACCCTCGGCGAAATCGACCTCGACGACCTGCACGACGAATACCGCGAGGCCCTCGAAGAAGTCGTCGCCGCGAAAGCCGCAGGCGAAACCCCACCGGAGGCCCCGCACCCCCCGGAGGGTGGCAAGGTCCTCGACCTGATGGCAGCCCTGGAAAAAAGCGTGCAGGCGGCAAGAAAACCAAAATCCCCAGCCCCGGAAAACGAAGCAGAGGTAAGAAGCCTCCCCCAGACCAAAAAGACCACGAAGCCACGAAGAGCCAAAACCCCTCCACCCCCAAAAAAGAAGCCCTCCCCCCACCACCACCCGGCGTAACCCCCGCACCCCGCAACACCCGCCAGGAACCCACGCAACCCCCGTCGATCACGTCGCTCGCCTACGACGTGTCCCACATGAACGCGGAGTTCGAAAACAAGACGATGGTGTGGGGGAGCCCCCACACCGCACCACTGAACACAACTGACGGAGTCAGTCACTTTCCAGGGGAACCCGGCGGTACGAGCGGTGTCACACAAGGTCACCCTCCAGGGGCCCGTGCCCGCCCGCAACCCCATGACTGACCCGACCGTAAGGGGCTCCCGCGGCCCCCGTAGTCTCGTCCCTTCGAATACAGGGGCGGGGGCGTTGACGCGATGGCGAAGCCGGTACGAGCAGCACTGGGCGAGGTCTGGCTCACCTGCCAGGTCTGCGAGGGAGACCTGTTCCGGGAGCGGGGCATCCTGCTCAACAGCGCGGGCATGGAGTTCATGAAACTGGCCTGGGCCGACGAGAACGCCACCGGCCTGATCTGCTGGCGATGCGGATACGTCCACCTCTTCGTCAACAAGGACATAAAGCTGTACCGAGCAGACAAATAGCGCCAACGCGGCGGCCAGGTGGGCGCGGTAGTCGTAGTGATCGCCGTGGTAGCAGTCATCGTCCTGTACGCATCCGACGCCCACCGCCCCACGCGGACACGACCCACATCCGACGGCGCGCCAACTCGTCCCGGCCTGGCCACACTTCGCTGAGGCCGGCACCCGCCTGCCCATACGCGAAGACCCCGTCCTCAGCGTTCTCGCTGATGGCGGGGTCTTTAGGCACCTTCTTCAAGGTGCCCCCGGCAGGATTCGAACCTGCGCACACGGCTCCGGAGGCCGTTGCTCTATCCCCTGAGCTACGGGGGCGTGTCGGTCGCGGTGTTCGCGGCGACGGGTAGAACCCTACCAGCTCGTCCGGGGTGGTCATGAACGGGTTTTGGTGCGTCGCGGGGTGGTCGGGGAGGTCACGGGTGGGGCCTGCGGGACGGGCGGTTCGACGGCTCCGGAGGGGGGAGGGGCGGAAGTGGGGAAAAGCCGGACGCGGTGGCCGGTCCCCACCTACTCTCGAGTTGTGCCAGGCGCTTCGGGCCGGGTGCTTGTTGTGGACGACAACAAGGTCATCCGGCAGTTGATCAGGGTCAATCTCGAGCTTGAGGGGCTTGAGGTCGTGACCGCGGCCGATGGTGCCGAGTGTCTGGATGTCGTGCATCAGGTGCGCCCCGATGTGGTCACCCTCGATGTCGTGATGCCCCGTCTGGACGGTCTCCGGACCGCCGCCCGGCTGCGTTCCGATCCTCGGACCCGTCACCTTCCCCTCGCCATCGTCAGCGCCTGTACGCAGTACGAGGTCGAGAGCGGACTCGACGTGGGCATCGACGCCTTCCTCGCCAAGCCCTTCGAGCCCGCCGAACTCGTGCGGGTCGTACGGCAGTTGGTGGAGCGGACACGAAACGGACCGGCTGCGGACGGTGCGGCGTCGGTGGTCGGGGGCGGCGACGTCCTCGACGTGTCGGAGGCCGAACGCCCCGACCCCGCCGATCGACACTCTGAGCGACACGCCGAGGGGCCTGATCGACACACCGAGCGGGCCCCGCACGGAGAACGAGCCGGTCAAGCCGGCGGTTGAGCCGTCGACCGAGGACCAAGCACCAAGGACCGAGAACCGATGGGAATCGGCCATCGACCGCCACCGTCGGCCGTCGCCATCGACCATCGGCCGCCACCGCCACCCCCTGCCTCCCACCACCCCCCGTCCACATCCCAAACCACCTCGCGCCCCCACCCCCCTCCTCCCCTACGCTGGTCCCGTGACCCCCGTCGAGCTGTCCCGTACCGTGCTGGGCGCGGTGCGTCGTGCCGTGGACGGGGGGGAGCTGCGCGTGCCTGTTCCCGGGCGGGCTGTCGTGACGCCTCCGGGGGCCGGGGGGTGTGGTGACTACGCGACCAACATCGCGCTTCAGCTGGCGCGGTCGGCCGGGCGGGCGCCGTTGTGGGTCGCCGAGGTGGTGCGGGGGCATCTGATCGGCGCGCCCGGCATCGCCGACGTCGTCGTCACCGGGGCGGGGTTTCTCAACATCAGCCTGGAGCGCACCGCCTCCGCCGGCCTCGTCGGGGAGATTCTGCGGCTCGGGCCGCGGCGGTACGGGTTCGCCGCGGCGCCCACCGGGCAGCTCGTGCGGCTCCACGCGGCCCACGAGGTCCGTGCCCTCGTCGTCGCCGAGGTCACCGCGCGTCTGTTGCGCTCGCAGGGCGCCCTCGTCCGCACCACCTGTGACGCGCGGCCCGAACCGCGGTGGACCGACGGACTCGGCCTCGAAACCGACGCCTACCCCACCCCGCGGTCACTGTCACCCCTGCCGCCGCCGCACTCCCCCCCGTCGCCACCCCTCCCGCCGTCACAGTCACCGCTGCCGCAGTCACCCCTCCCGCCCTCACCTCCCTCGCCCTCCCCCCAGTACGTCAGCGTGACGCCCGTGCCGGCCCCCGCCGACCCCGTTCCGCTCGGTCGGGACGCCGGACGGTGGGCGTTGCTGCACCCCGCCGCGCACGACCGGCCCCGTATCGGTGACGAGCACCTCGTCCAGCGTGAGAGCAACCCTCTCTTCCGCGTCCGGTACGCGCACGCCCGCACCCGGGCCCTCAGCCGCAACGCCGACGACCTCGGCTTCGCCGCCGAACCCGGGCCCACCCCCGGCGCCGAAGCGCTGCTCGCCGTTCTCGCCGATCACCCCCGGGTCCTCGGCGCCGCCGCGGCGCACCACGCCCCCGACCGCCTCGCCCGGCACCTCGTCACCGTCGCCGATGCCGCGCTGCCCTTCCTGCTCACCGTCCTGCCGTACGGCGAGGAGAAACCCTCGGCCGCCCACCGCGCCCGGCTCGCGCTCGCCGAAGCGACCGGGACGGTGCTGGCCGGCGGCCTGACCCTGCTCGGTATCGACGCACCCGACCACCTCTGATCAGAGCCTTCGCACCGACACCCCGGGTACCCCGGGAGGTATCGGTGCCAAGGGCCGCGACCGACCGCGAGACACAGAGAGTTACCCAAGAACATGAGCCGTTCCGCACACCCCGCCGGGCCCCGTCACGCCGACGTCCTGCCCGAGGGCCACTACGCCGCCCCGGCCGCCGACCTCAACGCCCTGGACCCCAAGGTGTGGGCGCAGACCGTCGGGCGGGACGCCGACGGGGTCGTCCGCGTCGGCGGTGTCGACGTCAAGAGCCTCGCCGAACAGCACGGCACCCCCGCCTACGTCGTAGACGAGACGGACTTCCGGGCCCGGGCCCGCGCCTGGCGCGGCGCGTTCGGGACGGATGCCGACGTCTTCTACGCCGGCAAGGCGTTCCTCTCCCGCGCGGTCGTGCGCTGGCTGCACGAGGAGGGGCTCAACCTGGACGTCTGCTCCGGCGGCGAACTCGCCACCGCGCTGTCCGCCGGGATGCCGGCCGACCGCATCGCCTTCCACGGCAACAACAAGTCGCCGCGGGAGATCGAGCGCGCCATCGAGGCCGGGGTCGGGCGGATCGTCCTCGACTCGTTCCAGGAGATCGTCCGCGTCGCGCACCTCGCGCAGTCCCTCGGGAAGCGGCAGCGGGTGCAGATCCGTGTCACCGTCGGCGTCGAGGCCCACACGCACGAGTTCATCGCGACGGCCCATGAGGACCAGAAGTTCGGCATCCCGCTCGCCGGCGGCCAGGCCGCCGAAGCGGTACGGCGGGCCCTGCAGCTCGACGGACTCGAACTCATCGGCATCCACAGCCACATCGGGTCCCAGATCTTCGACATGTCCGGCTTCGAGGTCGCCGCCCACCGGGTGGTCTCGCTGCTGAAGGCGATCCGCGACGAGCACGGCGTGGAGCTGCCCGAGATCGACCTCGGCGGCGGCCTCGGCATCGCCTACACCAGTTCCGACGACCCGCGTGAGCCGCACGAGATCGCGAAGGCGCTCACGGACATCGTGACCCGTGAGTGCGAGGCGGCGCGGCTGCGCACCCCCCGGATCTCCGTCGAGCCGGGGCGGGCCATCGTCGGCCCGACCGCGTTCACGCTCTACGAGGTCGGCACGATCAAGCCGCTCGACGGGCTGCGGACGTACGTCTCCGTCGACGGCGGCATGTCCGACAACATCCGGACCGCGCTGTACGACGCCGAGTACAGCGTGGCCCTGGTCTCCCGCACCTCCGACGCCGAGCCGATGCTCGTGCGGGTGGTCGGCAAGCACTGCGAGAGCGGTGACATCGTGGTGAAGGACGCGTTCCTGCCGGCCGACCTGGCACCGGGTGACCTGATCGCCGTACCGGCCACGGGTGCGTACTGCCGTTCCATGGCCAGCAACTACAACCACGTGCCGCGGCCGCCGGTCGTCGCCGTGCGCGACGGCGAGGCGCGGGTCATCGTCCGCCGCGAGACGGAGGAGGACCTCCTGCGCCTCGACGTCGGGTGAGTCACCCGCTCTGGAAATCGCCGGCGGAAGATCTCCTGTCTTTCCCCCGGGTACAAATGAAATAGATATCTCATATTCCGGACGAGGGATAGAAACTCCCGTCCGGTGAGTGAGACTGGTCCCACCGATGACGGTATGAGGAAACGAGGTCGGATGATGCGTACGCGTCCGCTGAAAGTGGCGCTGCTGGGCTGCGGAGTGGTCGGCTCAGAGGTGGCCCGCATCATGACGACGCACGCCGACGACCTCGCCGCCCGGATCGGAGCGCCCGTGGAGCTCGCGGGCGTGGCCGTCCGGCGGCCCGGCAAGGTCCGGGACGGCATCGACGCGAGCCTGGTGACCACCGACGCCACCGCCCTCGTCAAGCGCGGGGACATCGACGTCGTCATCGAGGTCATCGGCGGTATCGAGCCGGCCCGGACCCTCATCACCACCGCCTTCGAGCACGGCGCCTCCGTCGTCTCCGCCAACAAGGCCCTGCTCGCCCAGGACGGCGCGGCGCTGCACGCGGTGGCGGAGGAGAACAGGAAGGACCTCTACTACGAGGCCGCCGTCGCCGGTGCCATCCCGCTGATCCGGCCGCTGCGCGAGTCCCTCGCCGGCGACAAGGTGAACCGGGTGCTCGGCATCGTCAACGGCACCACCAACTTCATCCTCGACAAGATGGACTCGACGGGCGCGGGATACCAGGAGGCGCTCGACGAGGCCACCGCCCTCGGGTACGCGGAAGCCGACCCCACCGCCGACGTCGAGGGCTTCGACGCCGCCGCCAAGGCCGCGATCCTCGCCGGCATCGCCTTCCACACGCGGGTGCGCTTCGACGACGTCTACCGCGAGGGCATGGCCGAGGTCACGGCCGCCGACTTCGCCTCGGCGAAGGAGATGGGCTGCACCATCAAACTGCTCGCCATCTGCGAGCGGGCGGCCGACGGCGGCTCCGTCACCGCGCGCGTGCATCCCGCGATGATCCCGCTCAGCCATCCGCTGGCCTCCGTGCGCGGCGCGTACAACGCCGTCTTCGTGGAGTCCGACGCCTCCGGACAGCTCATGTTCTACGGGCCCGGTGCCGGCGGCGCCCCCACCGCCTCGGCGGTGCTCGGCGACCTCGTCGCCGTCTGCCGCAACCGGATCAGCGGGTCCACCGGCCCCGGCGAGTCCGCGTACGCGGCCCTGCCCGTGTCGCCCATGGGCGAGGTCGTCACGCGCTACCACATCAGCCTCGACGTGGCGGACAAACCGGGTGTTCTCGCCCAGGTCGCGACCGTGTTCGCCGAACACGGGGTCTCGATCGATACGGTTCGCCAGCAAGGCAAGGACGGCGAGGCATCCCTGGTCGTCGTCACCCATCGTGCGTCCGACGCGTCCCTCACCGGGACCGTCGAGGCGCTGCGCAGCCTCGACACCGTGCGGGGTGTCGCCAGCATCATGCGGGTTGAAGGAGAGTAACCAGCAATGACCCACCAGTGGCGCGGAATCATCGAGGAGTACCGGGACCGGCTGCCGGTGTCCGACGCGACGCCGGTCGTGACGCTCCGCGAGGGCGGCACGCCCCTCGTGCCCGCGCAGGTGCTCTCCGAGCGCACCGGCTGCGAGGTCCACCTCAAGGTGGAGGGGGCCAACCCGACCGGGTCCTTCAAGGACCGCGGCATGACGATGGCGATCACCCGGGCCAAGGAGGAGGGCGCCAAGGCCGTCATCTGCGCCTCCACCGGGAACACGTCGGCGAGCGCCGCCGCGTACGCCGTGCGCGCGGGTATGGTCTCGGCCGTCCTCGTGCCCCAGGGCAAGATCGCGCTCGGCAAGATGGGCCAGGCCCTCGTGCACGGCGCGAAGATCCTCCAGGTCGACGGCAACTTCGACGACTGCCTCACGCTCGCCCGGTCGCTGAGCGACAACTACCCTGTGGCGCTGGTCAATTCGGTCAACCCGGTGCGCATCGAGGGGCAGAAGACCGCGGCCTTCGAGATCGTCGACATGCTCGGGGACGCCCCCGACATCCACGTCCTGCCGGTGGGCAACGCGGGCAACATCACCGCGTACTGGAAGGGGTACACGGAGTACGCCGCCGACTCCGTCGCCTCGCACACCCCGCGGATGTGGGGCTTCCAGGCGTCGGGCAGCGCCCCGATCGTGCGGGGCGAGGTCGTCAAGGACCCCTCGACCATCGCCACCGCCATCCGGATCGGAAACCCCGCCTCCTGGCAGTACGCCCTGGCCGCGCGGGACGAGTCCGGTGGCCTCATCGACGAGGTGACGGACCGTGAGATCCTGCGCGCCTACCGGCTGTTGGCCGCGCAGGAGGGTGTCTTCGTGGAGCCGGCGTCCGCCGCGTCCGTCGCCGGACTGCTGAAGGCCGCCGAGCAGGGCAAGGTCGACCCGGGCCAGCGGATCGTGTGCACCGTCACCGGCAACGGCCTCAAGGACCCCGACTGGGCCGTCGCGGGAGCGCCGCAGCCGGTCACCGTCCCGGTCGACGCCGTCACGGCCGCCGAGCGCCTCGGCCTGGCCTGAGCGTCCCGCGCGCGGGGACCGGCCGGTCCCCGCGCCGGGGGGAATCCCCGTCGGGGGTGCACAGGGGGCTTACGACACGCATCGTGCGCCTCCTGTGCGCCCTATGTCGCCACAGAACCTTCCTTCGATAAGCTGTACCGAACCCGCCCGCCGCATATGCCCTCGCATATGGCTCGGCACCGCGCCGTCTCCACGGCCCGAGGGTCCTCATCAGGTACCTATCGAATGTCATTCGACAATCCCGCAGCTCAAGGAGAGTCATCGAAAGATGGCCGGTCCCGCTTTCCGCGCCGCCGCCGTCCGGGTGCGCGTTCCCGCCACCAGTGCCAACCTCGGCCCGGGCTTCGACGCCTTCGGCCTGTCACTGGGGCTCTACGACGACGTGGTCGTCCGCGTGGCCGACTCCGGGCTGCACATCGACATCGCCGGCGAGGGCGGCGAGACGCTCCCGCGCGACGAGAGCCATCTGCTCGTACGGGCCCTGCGCACCGCCTTCGACCTGCTGGGCGGACAGCCGCGCGGCCTTGAGATCGTCTGCGCCAACCGCATCCCGCACGGCCGCGGCCTCGGCTCCTCCTCGGCCGCCATCTGCGCCGGAATCGTCGCCGCGCGCGCGGTGACCATAGGCGGCGAGTCCAGGCTCGACGACGCCGCGCTGCTGGAACTCGCCACCGAGATCGAGGGCCACCCCGACAACGTCGCGGCCTGTCTGTTCGGCGGGTTCACCCTTTCCTGGATGGAACGCGGCGCGGCGCGGGCGATCAGGACGGACCCCGCCGATTCCATCGTTCCGGTGGTTTTCGTGCCCGGAAAGCCGGTACTGACGGAGACGGCGCGCGGACTGCTCCCGCGCACCGTGCCGCATGTCGACGCCGCCGCCAACGCGGGCCGCGCCGCCCTGCTCGTCGAGGCCCTCACCCGGCGTCCCGAACTGCTGCTGCCGGCCACCGAGGACCGTCTCCACCAGGAGTACCGCGCCCCGGCGATGCCGGAGAGCGCCGCGCTGGTGGAGCGGCTGCGGGCCGACGGGGTGCCCGCGGTGATCTCCGGCGCCGGCCCCACCGTGCTCGCGCTGGTCGACCGCGAGAGCGCCGACAAGGTCGCCCATCTGGCGGGCGAGGGCTGGGCCGCGAACAGGCTCGAACTCGACGCAGGGGGAGCGAGTGTGCTGCCGCTCGCGCCCGTCAGTGTCCATTAGCAGCGCGCGGTCACCGGATTTCGAGAGGGGGAATGTTTGTTGGATCCGGTAGTGTTAATCTCAAGTCTGCACCCGACCCCACCATGGCGAGGTGCTTCGTGTCCCCGTCCGGGACAGACATTCTTCCGGGAGCCTCCCAAGTCGCACTGTGTTCCGTATGTCGTACGTGGGCAGTACGCCGTACGCGGGCACTGAGCGACCTGCCGGGCACGCTCCGGAACCGGTGCGACCAAGCCGCGTGACACGGACACTCAGTGCCACGGCTCAGGGAAACGCCGTCACCACATTCCTCCGCCGTCCAGGCGGACCACCGCCCCGGCACGGTCCACACAGCAAGGACCGAAGCCGGACAGCACAAACGGTCGCCGAGCCAGACAGGCCGACGTCCGCTCCAGGGAAGGACCCTTCGTGAGCGACACCACCGATCTGATGGGCGCGCGTGTCGAGGAGACCGCTGCCGCGCCCGCCCCGGACGCCTCCGCGCCTGCCACCGGTGCCGGCTCCCGGCGGCGCCGTGGTACCGGCCTCGACGGCATGGTGCTGGCCGAGCTGCAGCAGGTCGCCTCGGGCCTCGGCATCAGGGGCACCGGGCGCATGCGCAAGAGCCAGCTGATCGAGGTCATCAAGGAGGCGCAGGCCGGGGGCTCTGCCCAGGCCGGCGCCGAGGCCAAGGCCGACGCCGCCGAGAGCAGGCCGAAGCGCCGCGCCACCTCCAAGGCCCGTACGGGTGAGGAGGCCCCCGCCGCCGAGAAGAAGGCGCCGGCCGAGGCCCCCGCCGAGAAGGCCGTGGCCCAGCAGCAGATCGAGATCCCCGGCCAGCCGGCCGGCGGCCCCTCCCGCGACGGGGGTTCCTCCCGCGCGAGCGCGGCCGAGCGTGGGGGAGAGGCCGAGCGCGGGGGAGACGACGCCCCCGTGGAGCGCCGTCGCCGCCGTGCCACCGCCGACGCGGGCAGCCCGGAGACGGTCACCGCCGAGGCGAAGGGCGAGTCGCAGGCCGAGACGCAGGGCGACTCCGCCGACGCCGACGGCCGTCAGGGCCGGCAGAACCGCCGCGACCGTGACCGGGGCGGCCGTGACCGCGACCGCCGGGGCACCAAGGGCGACGAGCAGCAGCAGGGCGGCGGCCAGGGTGGCGGCCAGCAGCGCCCCGACCGGCAGGAGCGCCAGGACCGGCAGGACCGTCAGCAGCAGGGCGGTGGACGGCAGGACCGTCAGGACCGCCAGCAGCGCGACAACGGCCCCCAGGACGACGACGACTTCGACGGCGGACGCCGTGGCCGTCGCGGCCGTTACCGCGACCGCCGTGGCCGTCGCGGCCGCGACGAGATCGGCACGCCGGAGCCGCAGCTCGCCGACGACGACGTCCTGATCCCCGTCGCGGGCATCCTGGACATCCTCGACAACTACGCCTTCATCCGTACGTCGGGCTACCTGCCGGGTCCCAACGACGTGTACGTCTCCCTCGCCCAGGTCCGCAAGAACGGCCTGCGCAAGGGCGACCACGTCACCGGCGCGGTCCGTCAGCCCAAGGACGGCGAGCGCCGCGAGAAGTTCAACGCGCTGGTGCGCCTGGACTCGACGAACGGCATGGCCCCCGACTCCGGGCGCGGGCGACCGGAGTTCAACAAGCTGACGCCTCTCTACCCGCAGGACCGGCTCCGCCTGGAGACCGACCCGGGTGTGCTGACGACCCGGATCATCGACCTCGTCGCGCCGATCGGCAAGGGCCAGCGCGGTCTGATCGTGGCCCCGCCGAAGACCGGCAAGACCATGATCATGCAGGCGATCGCCAACGCGATCACGCACAACAACCCCGAGTGCCACCTGATGGTCGTCCTGGTCGACGAGCGTCCGGAAGAGGTCACCGACATGCAGCGCTCGGTCAAGGGCGAGGTCATCTCCTCGACCTTCGACCGTCCGGCCGAGGACCACACCACGGTCGCCGAGCTGGCCATCGAGCGCGCCAAGCGTCTGGTGGAGCTGGGGCACGACGTCGTCGTCCTGCTCGACTCGATCACGCGTCTGGGCCGTGCCTACAACCTCGCCGCCCCCGCCTCCGGCCGCATCCTGTCCGGTGGTGTCGACTCGACCGCGCTGTACCCGCCGAAGCGCTTCTTCGGTGCCGCGCGCAACATCGAGGACGGCGGCTCGCTGACCATCCTCGCGACCGCGCTCGTCGACACCGGGTCCCGCATGGACGAGGTCATCTTCGAGGAGTTCAAGGGCACCGGCAACGCCGAGCTCAAGCTCGACCGGAAGCTCGCCGACAAGCGTGTCTTCCCGGCGGTGGACGTCGACGCGTCCGGCACCCGTAAGGAAGAGCTCCTGCTCGGCAGCGACGAGCTGGCGATCACCTGGAAGCTGCGCCGCGTGCTGCACGCGCTCGACCAGCAGCAGGCGATCGAGCTGCTCCTCGACAAGATGAAGCAGACCAAGTCGAACGCCGAGTTCCTGATGCAGATCCAGAAGACGACCCCGTCGCCGGGCAACAGCGACTGACGTCAGCGCACCAGCGGACTCACCCAGGGGCCGCCTCCCGCCACAGCAGTGGCGCGAGGCGGCCCCTGGCGTTCCCGGCGGGACGCGCAGCGACGGCGGTGCGGTCACGGCCGTACGTGCGGGACGCGGGAGCGACGGCTGGGCCGTCACCGGCCGTACGTGCGGGACGCGGGAGCTACGGCGGGGCGGTCACGGCCGTACGGGCGGCAGGCGGACCGCCATGACCGTCCGTCCTTCTACACCGGCCGGCGGCCCCGCGGGCGTCTCCCGGCCCCCCGCTGACGTCGGCACGGGCGCCGGGCCCCGCACCGGAGGCGGATGCCTGTTACAAAGATCTCGCGGATGGTCTGGGCGCCGGGTTTCCCGCGGTGTGACCCCTTCGGCCGAAACCGCAGGTGAGCGCCGTCCGCCCGGGTCTCCGCGCCCACCGCGCGCGTCCCGCGCTCCCCGGAAGCGGTCACAGCGCGCCGTGCAACCCTTTGCCGAGTTCCGCTGTCTGACCAGGTGGAGCGACGCAGGTGGAGCGACGATGGAGCGGTACGCGTCGAGAGCGACCAGGCCTGACCCTGAAAACAGGGGGTATCCGACCGTACGAGATTCGAGGAGCACATGTCCGCCGAGAGCACGCCGGAACCCGGCATACCGGGTGACACCGGCACCGACGGCCCACGCCAGGGCGCCAAGGGCCGGCGCCGTAAACCCCGCGGCAAGGGCCGCAGGGGCATCGTGGTGATGGCCTGGACCGCCGCCGGCATCGTGGTCCTGGGCGGCGCCGGGGCGGGGTACCTGTACTTCAAGCTCAACGGCAACATCAAGAGCGTGGACATCGACCAGGCCCTCGGCACCGACCGGCCCACCAAGGTCGACAACGGCTCGGAGAACATCCTCGTCCTCGGCTCGGACACCCGCTCCGGCGGCAACAAGGCGCTCGGCGGGGGCGCCGACGACGGCAGCGCCCGCTCCGACACCGCGATGGTCGTGCACGTCTACCAGGGCCACAAGAAGGCCAGCGTCGTCTCGATCCCGCGCGACACCCTGATCGACCGTCCCGCGTGCACCGACACAAAGGGCGTCAGCCACGACGCCGCGTCCGGCGTGATGTTCAACTCCGCGTACTCCACCGGCGGCGCGGCCTGCGCGGTGAAGACCGTCGAGTCGCTCAGCGGCATCCGCATGGACCACTACCTGGAGGTCGACTTCTCCGGCTTCCAGAAGCTGATCGACGAGCTCGGCGGGGTCCAGGTGACCACCACCAGGGCCATCAAGGACACCGACAGCCACCTGAACCTGAAGGCCGGCACGCACCAGCTGGACGGCGAGCAGGCCCTCGGCCTGGTCCGCACCCGGCACGGCGTCGGCGACGGCTCGGACCTGGGCCGCATCCAGCTCCAGCAGGCGTTCGTCAAGGCCCTGGTCGACCAGGTCAAGCACGTCGGCCTCCTCACCAGCCCGAAGAAGCTGTACGACCTCGCCGACACCGCCACCAAGGCCGTCACGACCGACTCCGACCTGGGCTCGGTGAACTCGCTGATGTCCTTCGCGAGCGGTCTCAAGGGCATCAGCTCCTCGCACATGCACATGGTCACGATGCCGGTGCAGTACGACCCGGCGAACATGAACCGCGTCATCGTGCAGAAGGCCAAGGCCAGGCAGGTGTGGACCGCCCTGGAGAACGACCGGGCCATCCCGAGGTCCGCCACCCAGGGCAACGCCACCGGCGACGCCAAGGGCGTCGTGACCTCCCCCTAGCCGTCCTCGGCCCCTGTGCGGCCAGCGGCCACCCGGAGGCCACTCCGCGGCCGGTCGGGGAGCGGTTTCCGCGGGTCCCGGAGGCCCCCGGGAATAGATCACCGCGGCCCCCGGTTTTGGGGGATGCGCCCAGTCCTGGCAGACTGGTACGTCGGCTCCGGTTCACGCCTCCGCAATCCGCGGCTGCGACCCGGCGCCCTCCCGAAACTAGGAGACACCTTGAAGCGCGACATCCACCCCGAGTACGTCGAGACGCAGGTCAGCTGCACCTGTGGCGCGTCGTTCACCACCCGCAGCACGATCTCCAGCGGCACCGTCCGCGCCGAGGTCTGCTCCGAGTGCCACCCGTTCTACACGGGCAAGCAGAAGATCCTCGACACCGGTGGCCGTGTGGCCCGCTTCGAGGCCCGCTTCGGCAAGGCCGCCGGCTCCAAGAAGTAGCGAGCCACCAGCGCCGGTCCACGGCTGTGCCCCTCCTCGGGGTGCCCGGGGACCGGCGTTTTTGGTCGCCCGCCTTCCCTTACCGTCCGCAGTACAGGAGCCCAAGATGTTCGAGGCCGTCGAGGATCTCATCGGTGAGCACGCCGACCTGGAGACCAGGCTCGCCGACCCGGCGGTCCACTCCGACCAGGCCAACGCGCGCAAGCTGAACAAGCGTTACGCCGAACTCACCCCCATCGTCGCCACGTACCGTTCCTGGAAGCAGACCGGCGAGGACATCGAGACCGCGCGCGAGTTCGCCGCCGACGACCCGGACTTCCACGCCGAGGTCAAGGAGCTGGAGAAGCAGCGCGAGGAGTACACGGAGAAGCTGCGCCTGCTCCTGGTCCCGCGCGACCCCAGCGACGACAAGGACGTCATCCTCGAGATCAAGGCGGGCGCGGGCGGCGACGAGTCGGCCCTGTTCGCCGGCGACCTGCTGCGGATGTACCTGCGCTACGCCGAGCGCGTCGGCTGGAAGACCGAGATCATCGACGCCACCGAGTCCGAACTCGGCGGCTACAAGGACGTCCAGGTCGCCGTGAAGACCAAGGGCGGCCAGGGCGCGACCGAACCCGGCCAGGGCGTCTGGGCCCGCCTGAAGTACGAGGGCGGTGTGCACCGCGTGCAGCGGGTGCCGGCCACCGAGTCCCAGGGCCGTATCCACACCTCCGCGGCCGGTGTGCTGGTCACGCCCGAGGCCGAGGATGTCGACGTCGAGATCAACCCCAACGACCTGCGCATCGACGTGTACCGGTCCTCGGGGCCCGGCGGCCAGTCCGTCAACACCACCGACTCCGCCGTGCGCATCACGCACGTTCCCACCGGAGTCGTCGCCTCCTGCCAGAACGAGAAGAGCCAGCTGCAGAACAAGGAGCAGGCGATGCGTATCCTGCGCTCCAGGCTGCTCGCCGCGGCGCAGGAGGAGGCGGAGCGGGAGGCCGCCGACGCCCGCCGCAGCCAGGTCCGCACCGTGGACCGTTCCGAGAAGATCCGTACGTACAACTTCCCGGAGAACCGCATCTCGGACCACCGCGTCGGCTTCAAGGCGTACAACCTGGACCAGGTCCTGGACGGCGACCTCGACGCGATGATCCAGGCCTGCGTCGACGCGGACTCGGCCGCCAAGCTGGCAGCCGCGTAAGCCCCGTACACCTACCGGAGGACGAGCGTGAACCTGCTGCTCGCAGAGGTGGCCCAGGCCACCCAGCGGCTGGCCGACGCGGGCGTGCCCTCGCCGCGCAACGACGCCGAGGAGCTCGCCGCGTTCGTGCACGGCGTGAAGCGCGGCGCGCTGCACTCCGTGAAGGACTCGGACTTCGACGCCCGCTACTGGGAGGTCATCGCGCGCCGTGAGCAGCGCGAGCCGCTCCAGCACATCACCGGCCACGCGTTCTTCCGCTACCTGGAACTCCAGGTCGGCCCGGGGGTGTTCGTGCCGCGCCCCGAGACGGAGTCCGTCGTCGGCTGGGCCATAGACGCCGTCCGCGCGATGGACGTCGTGGAGCCGCTGATCGTGGACCTGTGCACGGGCTCCGGCGCGATCGCGCTCGCCCTCGCCCAGGAGGTCCCGCGCTCCCGGGTGCACGCCGTGGAGCTGTCCGAGGACGCCCTCAGGTGGACCCGCAAGAACATGGAGGGGTCGAGGGTCGACCTGCGCCAGGGCAACGCCCTGGACGCCTTCCCCGACCTCGACGGCCAGGTCGACCTGGTCATCTCCAACCCGCCGTACATCCCGCTCACCGAATGGGAGTACGTCGCCCCCGAGGCGCGGGACTACGACCCCGAACTCGCCCTGTTCTCCGGCGAGGACGGCCTCGAACTGATCCGCGGCCTGGAGCGCACCGCGCACCGCCTGCTGCGCCCCGGCGGCGTCGTCGTCGTGGAGCACGCCGACACCCAGGGCGGCCAGGTGCCGTGGATCTTCACCGAGGAGCGGGGCTGGGCCGACGCGGCCGACCACCCCGACCTCAACAACCGGCCGCGCTTCGCGACCGCCCGCCGGGCGACGCCGTGAGCGCGCCCCGAACTTCCGTCCCGCAGTACGTGTACGAGGAGGCCCGCTAGATGGCACGGCGATACGACACCAATGACGCGACCGACCGCGCGACCGGTCTGCGTGAGGCCGCCTCCGCCGTCCGCCGTGGCGAGCTCGTGGTGCTGCCGACCGACACGGTGTACGGCATCGGCGCCGACGCGTTCTCCTCCGAAGCGGTGTCCGACCTGCTGGACGCCAAGGGCCGGGGCCGCAACATGCCCACGCCCGTCCTCATCGGCTCCCCGAACACCCTGCACGGCCTCGTCACGGACTTCTCCGAGCTGGCCTGGGAACTGGTCGACGCGTTCTGGCCGGGCGCGCTCACGCTCGTCGCCAAGCACCAGCCGTCGCTCCAGTGGGACCTGGGGGACACCCGGGGCACGGTCGCCGTGCGCATGCCACTGCACCCGGTCGCCATCGAACTGCTGAACGATTTCGGGCCGCTGGCGGTGTCCTCGGCGAACCTGACGGGCCACCCGGCGCCGGAGGACTGCGACGCCGCCCAGGAGATGCTCGGCGACTCCGTCGCCGTCTACCTCGACGGCGGCCCGACCCCCGGCAACGTCCCGTCCTCGATCGTCGACGTCACCCGCGAGGTGCCGCTGCTGCTGCGCGCGGGCGCGCTCTCCGCGGAGGAGCTGCGCAAGGTGGTACCCGACCTCGAGGTGGCGAATTGACAGCCCCTGACGCGGGGCGTGGCATAGGCAACGGGGAAGAGAGGGGAAGCCTGTTCGAACAGGGACTTCCCCGCGACAGCTTCCGCATCCTCCACGTCAGCACCGGCAACGTGTGCCGCTCGCCGATCACCGAGCGGCTGACCCGTCATGCCCTGGCGGACCGGCTCGGCGACCCGTTGTGGGGCGGGCTGATCGTGGAGAGCGCCGGCACCTGGGGCCACGAGGGCGCCGCCATGGAGGCCAACGCGGAGACCGTGCTGGCCGAGTTCGGCGCGGACCCCTCCGGGTTCACCGGCCGGGAGCTGCTGGACGAGCACGTGATCAGGGCGGACCTGGTGCTGACGGCCACCCGCGACCACCGTGCCCAGGTGATCTCGATGGGGCACTCGGCGGGCCTGCGGACCTTCACGCTCAAGGAGTTCACCCGCCTGGTCCGGGCGATAGACACCGCGACCCTGCCCCCGCTGGAGGACGGCGTGATCGCGCGCGCGCGTGCACTCGTGCGCGCGGCGGCGGCGCTGCGCGGCTGGCTGCTGGCCCCGACCGCGGAGGCGGACGAGGTGTACGACCCGTACGGGGCGCCGCTGCCGTTCTTCCGGTCCATCGGGGACGAGATACACCAGGCGCTGGACCCCGTGGTGACGGCGCTGACGGGCGTCCCCGCGAAGACGTAGGCCGCGTCCGGCGCGGACGTCACGCGGGGGCGGACCCGGCCGGCCGCGGCAGCCGGGCACCGGGCCGTTGCCGGGCCTACATTGGACGTACGTCACCGTCGACGCCCCGGAGTCCACCATGTCGGTCACCCATGCCCCAGAGGCCGATGTCCTGCTGCGGCAGGACCCCGAACTGGCCGAGATCCTGCTCGGCGAGCGCGACCGGCAGTCGACGACGCTCCAGCTCGTCGCCGCCGAGAACTTCTGTTCCCCGGCCGTGCTGGCGGCCCTCGGCTCGCCGCTCGCCAACAAGTACGCCGAGGGCTACCCCGGCGCCCGGTACCACGGCGGCTGTGAGATCGCCGACGTCGCCGAACGGCTGGCGGTGGACCGTGCCAGGGCGCTGTTCGGGGCCGGGCACGCCAACGTGCAGTCCCACTCCGGGTCTTCCGCCGTGCTCGCCGCGTACGCCGCCCTGCTGCGGCCCGGTGACACCGTCCTCGCCCTCGGCCTGCCCCACGGCGGTCACCTCACCCACGGCTCGCCCGCCAACTTCTCCGGCCGCTGGTTCGACTTCGTCGGCTACGGCGTCGACGCGGAGAGCGGCCTCATCGACTACGACCAGGTGCGCACCCTGGCCCGCGGCCACCGGCCCAAGGCGATCGTGTGCGGCTCCATCGCCTACCCGCGGCACATCGACTACGCCCGCTTCCGGGAGATCGCCGACGAGGTCGGCGCGTATCTCGTCGCGGACGCCGCCCACCCGATGGGGCTGATCGCCGGGGGAGCGGCGCCCAGTCCGGTGCCGTACGCCGACATCGTGTGCGCCACCACCCACAAGGTGCTGCGCGGGCCGCGCGGCGGGATGCTGCTGTGCGGGCCGGAGCTCGCGGAGCGGGTCGACCGGGCCGTGTTCCCGTTCACGCAGGGCGGCGCGCAGATGCACACCGTCCTCGCCAAGGCCGTCGCGTTCGGCGAGGCGTCGACGCCGGCGTTCGGCGCGTACGCCCACCAGGTGGTCGCCAACGCGCGGGTGCTCGCTGCGGGGCTGGCGGCGGAGGGGCTGGTCGTCACCACCGGCGGCACCGACACCCACCTGATCACCGCCGACCCCGCGCCGCTGGGCGTCGACGGGCGCACCGCCCGCGGCCGGCTGGCCGCCGCCGGGATGGTCCTGGACTGCTGCGCGCTGCCGCACGGCGACGCCCGCGGCCTGCGGCTGGGCACCGCGGCGGTGACCACACAGGGCATGGGCGGCCCGGAGATGACCAGGATCGCCGCACTGTTCGGGCGGGTGCTGCGGGGCGGGGCGGAGAGCCAGGCCGTTCGTGAGGAAGTGCGGGAGCTGGTCGGCGGATTTCCCCCGTATCCGGGCTGAGCGGGGGTAGCCGCACGGGTGTGCGCCCCCGCCCACAGCCAGTCGTGCAACCATCGTCGCTACCCGGAAGTCCTCATACGTATGCGTCCGTCGCTAGGGTGTGGGGCTGAGATGGCCAGCGAGACCTGTGGGGAAGCCCGTGCGTGAATACCTGCTGACGCTCTGCATCACGGCCGCGGTGACGTACCTGCTGACAGGGCCGGTGCGGAAGTTCGCGATCGTGGCCGGAGCGATGCCGGAGATCCGGGCACGTGACGTGCACCGGGAGCCCACTCCGCGGCTCGGCGGGATCGCCATGTTCTTCGGACTGTGCGCGGGCCTGCTGGTGGCGGACCACCTGACCAACCTCAACGAGGTGTTCGAGAAGTCCAACGAACCGCGGGCCCTGCTCTCCGGGGCGGCCCTGATCTGGCTGATCGGTGTCCTGGACGACAAGTTCGAGATCGACGCCCTGATCAAGCTGGGCGGCCAGATGATCGCCGCGGGCGTGATGGTGATGCAGGGTCTGACGATCCTGTGGCTGCCGATCCCGGGTGTCGGCTCGGTGGCGCTGACCCAGTGGCAGGGCACCCTGCTGACGGTCGCGCTCGTCGTCATCACCATCAACGCGGTCAACTTCGTCGACGGCCTCGACGGCCTCGCCTCCGGCATGGTGTGCATCGCGGCCGCCGCGTTCTTCCTGTACGCCTACCGGATCTGGTACTCCTACGGCATCGAGGCCGCCGCCCCTGCCACGCTGTTCGCGGCGATCCTGATGGGCATGTGCCTCGGCTTCCTGCCCCACAACATGCACCCCGCGCGGGTGTTCATGGGGGACTCCGGCTCGATGCTGATCGGGCTGGTGCTGGCCGCGGGCGCCATCTCCATCACCGGGCAGGTCGACCCGGACGCGCTGGCGCTGTTCGCCGGATCCGAGAAGTCGGCCGTGCACCAGACGGTGCCCGTCTACATCCCGCTGCTGCTGCCGCTGACGATCATCGCGGTGCCGGCCGCCGACCTGGTGCTGGCCATCGTGCGCCGTACCTGGCGCGGCCAGTCGCCGTTCGCCGCCGACCGCGGTCACCTGCACCACCGGCTGCTGGAGATCGGGCACTCGCACAGCAGGGCGGTGCTGATCATGTACTTCTGGTCGGCGCTGATCGCTTTCGGCGCGCTCGCCTACTCGGTCAACTCCGGCGCCATGTGGAGCGTGCTCGGGGTGGCGGCGCTCAGCGCGATCGGGCTGCTGCTGCTTCTGCTGCCGCGCTTCACCCCGCGCACCCCGCGCTGGGCCGAGGCGTTCGTGCCGCCCCGCTACCGCCGTCGCCGTGACGCCGGCGAGGAGGCCCCGGCCGACGTGGTGGAGTCCGCCACGGGGGAGGACGAGCCGCGCTCCCCGGTCAGCGTCGGGGTGTCGGGAGTCAACGGTGCGACCGCCGTCGGCCCCCGTCCGGGCGTCGCGGACCGGGGCAAAGCGGAGTCGTCGCGCTGACGCTCAAGGTAAGAATCTGACTAGAGCATTGCCAAATCGTGGGGGAACAAAGTTCCCCAATACCAGACAACTTGGCCGTGTTCTCGCGCAGACGGGCAGCTTCACTCTCATGTGTGACACCGAGCACACCCACTTGGTAAAGACCGCATCAAATAGTTTGTGATACGGTTCACGAGAACCCGGGATAGAGCCGAAGGACCGCAGTGCGAGGGTCCATTGGCGCGAGGTCATCGACACTCGGCCCCGGGACTACGCTCGTCCATGACGACACCTGCCCCCTGTGAAAGCGGAGTTGCCGCCATGCCGTCCAATGACGTCCGGATCCTCCTCCAGGCTGCCGTGCCCACGGCTGCCGTCGGCGCTGTTGCCGCCGTCGTCAGCGCCGTGGTGGCCGGCGGCAAGGGAGCGATCGGGGCGGCCGTGGGGACGCTGGTGGTGATCGCCTTCATGGGGCTCGGTCTCTATGTACTGCAGCGCACCGCCACATCGCTTCCGCACTTGTTCCAGGCGATGGGTCTGATGCTCTACACGACGCAGATCCTGCTGCTGTTCGTCTTCGTCGCGATCTTCAAGAACACGACGTTGTTCAACCCGCGGGCCTTCGCCATCACACTTCTCGCGACCACCCTCACGTGGATCGGCGCGCAGGCGCGTGCGCACATGAAGTCCAAGATCCTGTATGTCGAACCCGATTCGACCAGTTCTTCGACGGGTGGCAAGTCCGAGAAGTCGGGGCACTCGTCGTGAGGGGTAGGGCCGGGATAAGCAGGCAGGACAGACCCTGCTATCGTCCGGTGCCAACTGCGGCATCGCGGGCGCGGGCATCTGAGCTGACGCCTGCTCAATCGCGAGGCTTGATGCCCCCCAGCCGCCCTCACATCCGTTACACCAGTCCAGTGCCGAACCGCGGCCGTGCGCCGCGCCGACACAACGAGGTTGCCGTACCCATGCGCCACGCTGAAGGAGCCCGCGGTGAGTGCTGACCCGACGCAGGTGCTCGCCTTCGAGACCGACTGCCACATCTTCGACGGCTGTGGCTTCCCGGCTCCCGGCCTGCACTCGTTCCTGTTCGAGCCCCTCTGGGGCGACGGTGACAGCAACGTGTACTTCAACAAGACGATGCTCCTGGCGCTGCTCGGCTCGATCATCGTCGTCGGCTTCTTCTGGGCCGCCTTCCGCAAGCCGAAGGTCGTCCCGGGCAAGCTGCAGATGGTCGCCGAGGCCGGCTACGACTTCGTTCGTCGCGGAATCGTCTACGAGACCATCGGCAAGAAGGAAGGCGAGAAGTACGTACCGCTGGTCGTCTCGCTCTTCTTCTTCATCTGGATGATGAACCTCTGGTCGATCGTCCCGCTCGCCCAGTTCCCGGTCACGTCGATCATCTCGTACCCCCTGGTGCTGGCTCTGATCGTCTACGTCCTGTGGGTCTCGCTGACCTTCAAGCGGCACGGTTTCGTCGGTGCCTTCAAGAACTTCACGGGATACGACAAGTCGCTCGGCGCGGTGCTGCCGCTGGCCATGCTGATCGAGTTCTTCTCGAACCTGATCGTCCGGCCCTTCACGCACGCCGTGCGACTGTTCGCGAACATGTTCGCGGGCCACACGCTGCTGCTGCTCTTCACGATCGCCAGCTGGTACCTGCTCAACGGCATCGGGATCGCCTACGCGGGTGTCTCGTTCATCATGGTGATCGTCATGACGGCCTTCGAGCTGTTCATCCAGGCTCTGCAGGCGTACGTGTTCGTGCTTCTGACCTGCTCCTTCATCCAGGGCGCGCTGGCCGAGCACCACTGAGCGCCCCCCTCTGGACCCCGCAGTCGTCCGGTGGCCAACCCCCACCGGTCCGTAAAGAAAAGGAAGAACTGGCATGTCCCAGACCCTTGCCGCTGTCTCCGGCTCGCTCGGCTCGATCGGTTACGGCCTCGCGGCCATCGGCCCCGGCGTCGGCGTCGGCATCATCTTCGGTAACGGCACCCAGGCGCTCGCCCGCCAGCCTGAGGCCGCCGGTCTGATCCGCGCCAACCAGATCCTCGGCTTCGCCTTCTGTGAGGCGCTCGCCCTCATCGGTCTGGTCATGCCGTTCGTCTACGGCACCTGATCGTTCACCGACGACCAGCCCACTAGACGAAAGGCACTGATATGAGCCAGCTGCTCAATATCGCGGCCGAGGAGATGGAGAATCCCCTCGTCCCGCCGATCCCCGAGCTCGTCATCGGCCTGATCGCCTTCGTCATCGTCTTCGGCTTCCTCGCCTGGAAGCTCCTCCCGACCATCAACAAGGTTCTGGAAGAGCGTCGCGAGGCCATCGAGGGCGGTATCGAGAAGGCCGAGGCCGCGCAGACCGAGGCCCAGAGCGTTCTTGAGCAGTACAAGGCTCAGCTCGCCGAGGCCCGTCACGAGGCCGCGCGCCTGCGCCAGGAGGCGCAGGAGCAGGGCGCCACGCTCATCGCGGAGATGCGCGCGGAAGGCCAGCGGCAGCGCGAGGAGATCGTCGCCGCCGGTCACGCCCAGATCGAGGCCGACCGCAAGGCCGCCTCGTCCGCGCTGCGCCAGGACGTCGGCAAGCTCGCCACCGATCTGGCCGGCAAGCTCGTCGGCGAGTCCCTCGAGGACCACGCCCGGCAGAGCCGTGTCATCGACCGCTTCCTCGGCGAGCTCGAGGAGAAGGCCGAGGCGGCTCGATGACTGCCCACGGAGCCAGCCGCGAGGCACTCGCAGCAGCCCGTGAGCGTCTCGACGCGCTGACGGACAGCACGTCCGTGGACGCGGGCCGGCTCGCCGACGAGCTGGCCTCCGTCACCGCGCTGCTCCACCGCGAGGTGTCGCTGCGTCGGGTCCTCACCGACCCGGCGCAGTCCGGCGAGGCCAAGGCCGACCTGGTCCGGCGCATCCTCGGCACCCAGGTCGGCGGCACGACCGTCGACCTGGTGTCCGGCATGGTGCGCTCCCGCTGGTCGCTGTCGCGTGACCTGGTGGACACGCTGGAGGAACTGGCGGACACCGCCGACCTCACCGCGGCCCAGCGGTCGGGTGCCCTCGACGACGTCGAGGACGAGCTGTTCCGCTTCGGCCGGATCATCTCCTCCAGCACCGGACTGCGCTCCGCGCTGACCGACCGCAAGGCCACCGCCGCGGCCCAGACCGAGCTGCTGCACCGGCTGCTCGGCGGCCGCGCGCAGCCGACCACCGAGCGTCTGGTGACGCGCCTGGTGACCGCGCCGCGGGGACGTAGCCTGGAAGCGGGACTCGAGTCCCTGTCCAAGCTCGCCGCCGAGCGCCGGAGCCGCCTGGTCGCCGTCGTCACCTCGGCGGTACCGCTGAGCGACGTGCAGAAGCAGCGCCTGGGCGCCGCCCTCGCGAAGCTCTACGGCCACCCGATGCACCTCAACATCGACGTGGACCCCGAGGTCCTCGGCGGTATGCGGGTGCAGGTCGGCGACGAGGTCATCAACGGCTCCATCGCGGACCGCATCGAGGACGCCGGCCGCCGCCTGGCGAGCTGAACCCAACTTCACAAGCAGTAAGCACGCACCTACGGCCCGGTTGGGCCGTGCAGAGGATTCACCTCTTTTACGGGGGGAGTCCCCACCCCCCCAAAGTGAAACTTCGGGCCCAACAAGGAGAGCAGGGAACCCAGATGGCGGAGCTCACGATCCGGCCGGATGAGATCCGGGACGCGCTGGAGAACTTCGTCCAGTCGTACAAGCCGGACGCGGCCTCGCGCGAGGAGGTCGGTACGGTCACGCTGGCCGGCGACGGCATCGCGAAGGTCGAGGGCCTCCCCTCGGCCATGGCCAACGAACTGCTGAAGTTCGAGGACGGCACCCTCGGTCTCGCGCTCAACCTCGAAGAGCGCGAGATCGGTACGGTCGTCCTCGGTGAGTTCAGCGGCATCGAAGAGGGTCAGCCGGTCACCCGCACCGGCGAGGTCCTGTCCGTAGCGGTGGGCGAGGGCTACCTCGGCCGCGTCGTGGACCCGCTCGGCAACCCGATCGACGGCCTCGGCGAGATCGAGACGTCCGGCCGCCGCGCCCTGGAGCTGCAGGCTCCGGGCGTCATGGCCCGCAAGTCGGTGCACGAGCCGATGGAGACCGGCTACAAGGCCGTCGACGCGATGACCCCGATCGGCCGTGGCCAGCGTCAGCTGGTCATCGGCGACCGCCAGACCGGCAAGACCGCCCTGGCCGTCGACACGATCATCAACCAGCGCGACAACTGGCGTTCGGGCGACCCGAAGAAGCAGGTCCGCTGCGTCTACGTCGCCATCGGCCAGAAGGGCTCGACCATCGCCTCCGTGCGTGGCGCCCTCGAAGAGGCCGGCGCGCTGGAGTACACGACCATCGTCGCCGCCCCGGCGTCCGACCCGGCCGGCTTCAAGTACCTTGCGCCGTACACCGGTTCGGCCATCGGCCAGCAGTGGATGTACGAGGGCAAGCACGTCCTCATCATCTTCGACGACCTCTCCAAGCAGGCCGACGCCTACCGCGCCGTGTCCCTGCTGCTGCGCCGTCCGCCGGGGCGCGAGGCCTACCCCGGTGACGTCTTCTACCTGCACTCCCGTCTGCTGGAGCGCTGCGCGAAGCTCTCCGACGAGCTGGGCGCGGGCTCGATGACCGGTCTGCCGATCGTCGAGACGAAGGCCAACGACGTCTCGGCGTTCATCCCGACCAACGTCATCTCCATCACCGACGGCCAGTGCTTCCTGGAGTCGGACCTGTTCAACGCCGGTCAGCGCCCCGCGCTGAACGTCGGTATCTCCGTCTCCCGAGTCGGTGGTTCCGCGCAGCACAAGGCGATGAAGCAGGTCTCCGGCCGACTTCGTCTGGACCTCGCCCAGTACCGTGAGCTGGAGGCGTTCGCCGCCTTCGGTTCCGACCTGGACGCCGCGTCGAAGTCGCAGCTGGAGCGCGGTCAGCGACTGGTCGAGCTGCTGAAGCAGGCCCAGTACCAGCCGATGCCGACCGAGGACCAGGTCGTCTCCGTGTGGGCCGGCACCACCGGCAAGATGGACGACGTCCCGGTCGCCGACATCCGCCGCTTCGAGAAGGAGCTGCTGGAGTACCTGCACCGCAAGGAGCAGGGCCTGATGACCTCCATCAAGGAGGGCGGCAAGATGTCGGACGACACCCTCACCGCCATCGCCGACGCGATCGTCGAGTTCAAGAAGCAGTTCGAGACCTCGGACGGCAGGCTTCTCGGCGAGGACGCCCCGGCCGCGGCCAAGTGACGTAAGGAAGGGACCTGACTCATGGGAGCCCAGCTCCGGGTCTACAAGCGTCGCATCCGATCCGTCACCGCGACCAAGAAGATCACCAAGGCGATGGAGATGATCGCCGCCTCGCGCGTCGTCAAGGCGCAGCGCAAGGTGGCGGCCTCCGCGCCGTACGCGACCGAGCTCACCCGCGCGGTCACGGCGGTCGGCACCGGTTCGAACACCAGGCACCCGCTGACCACGGAGGCGGAGACGGCGACCCGTTCCGCGGTGCTGCTCCTCACGAGCGACCGCGGTCTGGCCGGCGCCTTCAACTCCAACGCCATCAAGGCGGCGGAGCAGCTGACCGAGCGTCTCGAGGCCGAGGGCAAGGAGGTCGACACGTACATCGTCGGCCGCCGTGGTCTGGGCCACTACAACTTCCGCGAGCGCAAGGTCGTGGAGTCGTGGTCGGGATTCACCGACGAGCCCACGTACGCGGACGCCAAGAAGGTCGCGGGTCCGCTGATCGAGGCCATCGAGAAGGACACGGCCGAGGGCGGCGTGGATGAACTCCACATCGTCTACACCGAGTTCGTCTCGATGATGACGCAGACGGCCGTCGACAGCCGGCTGCTGCCGCTCCGCCTCGAAGAGGTCGCGGAGGAGTCGTCCGCCAAGGGCGAGATCCTTCCGCTGTACGACTTCGAGCCGTCGGCGGAGGACGTCCTCGACGCCCTTCTGCCCCGGTACGTCGAAAGCCGTATCTACAACGCGCTGCTGCAGTCGGCCGCCTCCAAGCACGCCGCCACCCGCCGCGCGATGAAGTCGGCCACCGACAACGCGGGAGACCTGATCACCACGCTCTCCCGACTTGCCAACGCGGCCCGACAGGCCGAAATCACCCAGGAAATCAGCGAGATCGTCGGTGGCTCCGCAGCCCTCGCCGACGCGACCGCGGGGAGTGACAAGTAATGACGACCACTGTTGAGACGGCCGTTGCCACGGGCCGAGTCGCCCGGGTCATCGGCCCGGTCGTCGACGTGGAGTTCCCCGTCGACGCGATGCCGGAGATCTACAACGCCCTGCACGTCGAGGTCGCCGACCCGGCGAAGGACGGCGAGCTGAAGACGCTGACCCTGGAGGTCGCCCAGCACCTGGGTGACGGCCTGGTCCGCACCATCTCGATGCAGCCCACCGACGGTCTGGTCCGCCAGGCCGCGGTGACCGACACCGGCACGGGCATCACCGTCCCGGTCGGCGACTTCACCAAGGGCAAGGTGTTCAACACCCTCGGTGAGGTGCTGAACACCGACGAGACCTACGACGGCGAGCGCTGGTCGATCCACCGCAAGGCCCCGCGGTTCGACGAGCTCGAGTCGAAGACCGAGATGTTCGAGACCGGCGTCAAGGTCATCGACCTTCTCACCCCGTACGTCAAGGGTGGAAAGATCGGCCTGTTCGGCGGTGCCGGCGTCGGCAAGACGGTGCTCATCCAGGAGATGATCTACCGCGTCGCCAACAACCACGACGGTGTCTCCGTGTTCGCCGGTGTCGGCGAGCGCACCCGTGAGGGCAACGACCTCATCGAGGAGATGGCGGAATCCGGCGTCATCGACAAGACCGCGCTGGTCTTCGGTCAGATGGACGAGCCCCCGGGCACCCGTCTGCGCGTGGCCCTGGCCGGTCTGACCATGGCGGAGTACTTCCGCGATGTGCAGAAGCAGGACGTGTTGTTCTTCATCGACAACATCTTCCGCTTCACGCAGGCCGGTTCCGAGGTCTCGACCCTGCTCGGCCGGATGCCCTCCGCGGTGGGTTACCAGCCGAACCTGGCCGACGAGATGGGTCTCCTCCAGGAGCGCATCACCTCGACCCGTGGTCACTCGATCACCTCGATGCAGGCGATCTACGTCCCCGCGGACGACCTGACCGACCCGGCCCCGGCCACCACCTTCGCCCACCTCGACGCGACGACGGTGCTCTCCCGTCCGATCTCCGAGAAGGGCATCTACCCGGCCGTGGACCCGCTGGACTCCACGTCCCGCATCCTGGACCCGCGGTACATCGCGGAGGACCACTACAACACCGCCATGCGCGTCAAGACGGTGCTGCAGAAGTACAAGGACCTCCAGGACATCATCGCGATCCTCGGTATCGACGAGCTGGGCGAGGAGGACAAGCTCACCGTCCACCGTGCCCGTCGCGTGGAGCGCTTCCTGTCCCAGAACACCCACGTCGCCAAGCAGTTCACCGGCGTCGACGGGTCGGACGTGCCGCTGGACGAGTCGATCACCGCGTTCAACGCGATCATCGACGGCGACTACGACCACTTCCCGGAGCAGGCGTTCTTCCTGTGCGGTGGCATCGAGGACCTCAAGGCCAACGCCAAGGAGCTCGGCGTCTCCTGAGCACGTGCTCGTGAGGAGGGGCGGGGTGCGCCCGTGCGGGGTGTGTCCCGCCCCTCTTCGTACGCCTACTAGAATTGACCCCAACACCCGGCACTACCGCCGGGTGGTGACCCGAGGAGCCACCCTTGGCTGCTGAGCTGCACGTCGCGCTGGTCGCGGCCGACCGTGAGGTCTGGTCCGGCGAGGCCACCCTGGTCGTCGCGCGCACCACGTCCGGCGACATCGGCGTCATGCCCGGTCACCAGCCGCTGCTCGGTGTGCTGGAGTCGGGCCCGGTGACCATCCGTACGAGTGATGGTGGAACGGTCGTCGCCGCGGTGCACGGCGGTTTCATCTCGTTCGCCGACAACAAGCTGTCGCTGCTGGCCGAGATCGCCGAGCTGTCGGACGAGATCGACGTCCAGAGCGCGCAGCGGGAGCTGGAGCGCGCGAAGGCCGAAGGTGACGCCTCCGCCGAGCGTCGCGCGGACGTCCGACTGCGTGCGGCGGCGGGGCACTGATCCCGCCCGCCACACGATGACGTCACTCAGCCGCGGCTGGGACCGGAGGAATCCGGCACCCAGCCGCGGCTGAGGCGAATACGGGTCTTTTTTCCATTCCGTTACCTAGGAGACGAGGAGGTCGGTGTCGATGGTCCTCGCTCTGACTGTGTGCGGTGTGGTCGTGGCCCTAGTGGTGCTGGGGCTGTTCGTCTTCGGCCTGCGCCGCAGACTCATCCAGCGCTCCGGCGGAACCTTCGACTGCAGTCTGCGCTGGGACGTACCGGAGAAGACCGACATCAGCGGCAAGGGCTGGAGCTACGGCGTCGCCCGCTACAACGGCGACCGCATCGAGTGGTACCGCGTCTTCTCCTACGCGCCCCGCCCTCGCCGCGTCCTGGAGCGCGCCTCGATCGAGGTGGCCGGCCGCCGCGTCCCCGAGGGCGAGGAGGAGCTGGCCCTGCTGTCCGACGCGGTGATCCTCACCTGTCTGCACCGGGGCACGCGCCTCGAACTCGCCATGAGTGAAGACGCGCTGACCGGGTTTCTCGCGTGGCTCGAGGCAGCCCCGCCCGGACAACGAGTGAACGTGGCGTAGCCACGTTCACTCGTCGGTTGGGGCTCCCCCATGCCGCCTGGTTCTCCTACGACAGTCCGCTGTTGATCGCGCTCACCAGTTCGCCGTTGCTGGTGTCGCCGCTGAACTCCCAGAAGAACGCGCCGCCCAGACCCTGGTTCCTGGCCCACGCCATCTTCGATCCGATGGTGGCCGGGGTGTCGTAGGACCACCAGTTGTTGCCGCAGTAGGCGTAGGCCGTGCCGGCGACGGTGCCGTTGGCCGGGCAGGACGTCTTGAGGACCTTGTAGTCCTCGATGCCCTGCTCGTAGGTGCCGGGCGCCGGACCGGTCGCCGTGCCGCCGGGCGCCGCCTGGGTGACTCCGGTCCAGCCGCGGCCGTAGAAGCCGATGCCGATGAGCAGCTTGCTCGCGGCCACGCCCTTCGACTTGAACTTGGCGATCGCGTCGGCCGTGGTGAACCCGGCCTGCGGGATGCCGCTGTAGGTGGTGAGCGGGGAGTGCGGGGCGGTCGGGCCGTCCGCGTCGAACGCGCCGAAGAAGTCGTACGTCATCACGTTGTACCAGTCGACGTACTGCGCCGCTCCCGCGTAGTCGGCGGCGTCGATCTTGCCGCCGGAGGTGCCGTCGGCCGTGGTGGCCGCGGTGACCAGGTTGCCGGTGCCGAACTTGGCGCGCAGGGCCTGCATCAGGTTCCTGTAGGCCGCCGCGCCGCTGGTGTCACAGGACAGGCCGCAGGCGTTCGGGTACTCCCAGTCGATGTCGATACCGTCGAAGACGTCGGCCCAGCGCGGGTCCTCGACCAGGTTGTAGCAGGACTGGGCGAACGCGGCCGGATTGGCGGCCGCCTGGGCGAAGCCGCCGGACCAGGTCCAGCCGCCGAAGGACCACAGCACCTTGATGTTCGGGTACTTGGCCTTCAGCTCGCGCAGCTGGTTGAAGTTGCCGCGCAGCGGCTGGTCCCAGGTGTCGGCGACGCCGCTGACCGACTGGTCGGCGGTGAAGGCCTTGTCGTAGTCGGCATAGGAGTCGCCGATCGCGCACTGGCCGCCTGTGACGTTGCCGAAGGCGTAGTTGATGTGCGTGATCTTGGCGGCCGAGCCCGACGTCACCAGGTTCTTGACGTTGTAGTTGCGGCCGTAGATGCCCCACTCGGTGAAGTAGCCGAGTTTGACCTTGTTCCCGCTGGGCGGGGGAGTGGTGCCGCCGGTGGTGTGCACCGCGACCGCGCCGCCGGCCGGACCGGTCTGGTCGGCGGTGTCCCGGGCCCGGACGGTGTAGGAGTAGTCGGTGCCGGCGGTGAGTCCGGTGTCCGTGTACGAGGTGGTCGTCACCGTGGCGACCTTGGCGCCGTCGCGCAGGACGTCGTAGTTCTTGACGCCCTTGTCGTCGGTGGCCGCGCTCCAGGCGAGCTTCACCGAGGTGTCGGTGATCGACGAGGCGGTCGGGGTGCCCGGCGCCGACGGGGAGGCGTCACCGGGGACGGTCGTGCCGTCGCAGCTGTCGCCGTTCAGCCTGCAGTTGGACGGCGAGCCGGAGCCCGCGCCGTTGAAGCCGAAGGAGACCGAGGCGCCGGCGGCGAGGGAGCCGTTGTAGGACTTGTTCTTCGCCGTCCAGTGGGTGCCAGAGGACGTGACGTCCGCGTCCCAGGCGGAGGTGACGGACGTGCCGGAGGGGAAGTCCCACTCGACCGTCCAGGAGCTGATGGCGGTGGTGCCGGTGTTCTTCACCGTCCACCTGCCCTCGAAGCCGGTGCCCCAGTCGGAGCTCTTGGTGTAGGTGGCGGTGGCGGTCGTCGCGGCCTGGGCGGGGCTCGCGAGGCCGACCAGACCGGCCAGCGGGAGCAGCAGTGTCGCGAACCCTGCCGCGGCTCTGTGTCTGAAGCGCATGCTGCGCCTCCTCGTCGGGGATCGTCGGAGGGGGCGTGACTGAGCCTTCACACCCCACAGTGCCGCGAGAATAGAAAGGTCTGGACCATAGGTCAATAGGTCTGGACCACTGCTCCGGTATGTGCGGTGGACCCCCAACTCTCGTGACAGCGCCACCGCTTGGGCCCGACGACCTCACCTCGGCGGGCCCCGCGGGCGGCTGACGTGCGGGGAGCCGCCCTCAGCGCTCCCCGCCAGGGACCCACAGCACGTCCCCGACGTCCTTGTTGGCCGTGCGCGCCAGGATGAAGAGCAGGTCCGACAGACGGTTGAGGTAGGTCGCCGTGAGCGGGTTCATCACCTCGCCGTGCACCTCCAGGGCGGCCCACGTGGAGCGCTCCGCCCGCCGTACGACCGTGCACGCCTGGTGCAGCAGGGCCGCGCCCGGGGTGCCGCCCGGGAGGATGAAGGACCGCAGCTTCTCCAGCCGTTCGTTGAAGCGGTCGCAGTCCGCCTCCAGCTTGTCGACGTAGAACTGCTCGACCCGCAGCGGCGGGAACTCCGGGTTCTCCACCACCGGCGTCGACAGGTCCGCGCCCACGTCGAACAGGTCGTTCTGGACGCGGGTGAGGACCTTCACGACCTCCTCGTCCAGACCGCCGAGGGCGATCGCGGTACCGATCACGGCGTTCGCCTCGTTGGCGTCCGCGTACGCGGAGATCCGCAGATCGGTCTTGGCGACCCGGCTCATGTCGCCGAGTGCGGTGGTGCCCCGGTCGCCGGTCCGGGTGTAGATGCGCGTCAGATTGACCATGGGGCCAGCGTAGTTACGCGGCACCCCTCCGGGCGACGCGCGGGCCCGCCCGCGGTGCCGGCCGGCCGTGGGACCGCCGCCGGGCGCAATCCGGACGAAGTGTCACGTCCGGACGCTCGCGCTCCTCGGCGACATAGCGGAGTTGTCACGCGAAAAGGGGCTCAACTAGGCCGTACGAGGGGTGCGGTGACCCCTGCCGGTGTGACGTCCGTCAGATGAGACGTGACGCGCATTACTTAGCGGTCACACGTCGTCGCGCGAGCGCTAGTGTCCGCCGAAGAGGCATACGTCAACAGTGTGTAAGCGTTCACAGGGGAGTCGCACAGTGGCACGGAAGCTTGCCGTCATCGGCGCCGGGCTCATGGGTTCCGGTATCGCCCAGGTCTCCGCACAGGCGGGCTGGGACGTCGTCCTGCGCGACGTCACCGACGAGGCCCTGACCCGCGGCACCGACGGCATCAAGGCCTCCTACGACCGGTTCGTCGCCAAGGGGAAGCTGGAGGCGCACGACGCCGACGCCGCCATCTCCCGGATCACCGCGACCACCGACCTGGACGCCGTCGCGGACGCCGACGTCGTGATCGAGGCCGTCTTCGAGAAGCTGGAGGTCAAGCACGAGATCTTCCGCGCGCTCGACAAGCTCGTGCGCGAGGACGCCGTGCTGGCCTCCAACACCTCCGCCATCCCGATCACCAAGATCGCGGCGGCCACCGAGCGCCCGGAACGCGTCGTCGGGGTGCACTTCTTCTCGCCGGTGCCGATGATGCAGCTCGTCGAGCTGGTCCGCGGCTACAAGACCAGCGACGAAACCCTGGCCACCGCGCGGGAGTTCGCGGAGTCCGTCGGCAAGACCTGCATCGTCGTCAACCGGGACGTGGCCGGGTTCGTGACCACCCGTCTGATCTCCGCGCTCGTCGTCGAGGCGACCAAGCTCTACGAGTCGGGCGTCGCCACCGCCGAGGACATCGACCTCGCCTGCAAGCTGGGCTTCGGCCACGCGATGGGCCCGCTGGCCACGGCGGACCTGACCGGCGTCGACATCCTGCTGCACGCCACCAGCAACATCTACGCCGAGTCCCAGGACGAGAAGTTCGCACCGCCGGAGCTGATGCGCCGGATGGTTGACGCCGGTGACATCGGACGCAAGAGCGGGCAGGGCTTCTACAAGCACTGAAACCGCACGCACCTCGGGCGTATCACCCGCCCGAGTGAATTGGGTATCGGTTCGCTCACGGACGGCAACCTCTGAGGCTCTCACACCGTCAGAGGTTGCATCACCGAAGACATCAGACACGGAGCACGCACGCACTCTCGGGGAGCGCATATGTTCATCAGGGGCGACCACGCCGAGCTGGTCGTCGGGGGCCGCCTCGACGTCCGCAGCGCGGCGGACGCCCGTACGGTCCTGCACTCGGCCGTCGACGACGGGGTCGGCGACCTCGTGCTCGACCTGTCCGAGCTGGACTCCTGGGACGCCACCGGGCTCGGGGTGATCATGGGAGCACACCGGCGCGCCGGCCGCTGCGGCCGCCGGCTCGTCCTGCGCGAGGTACCGCTGCAGATGCAGCGCCTGCTGGTCGCCACCCGGCTGCACCGCATCCTGGCGATCGAGGGCGGTATCGGCGTGGAGTCCCTGCCCCGCGTGTGACGCCCCTCCCGATGTGACGCGCGCCACTGGTGTGGCGCGGCGGGCGGGGGAGACCCGGGCGGAGCACCCCGAACCGGACGCGGGCAATCCTCATGAGACTGTGATGTCCCGGACGGCGCGGTACCCCGGACTGTCGGAGATACTGACCAAAGGTTTAAGGTTCGGTCGCCCGCTGCGTGACAACCCTTGAGCGGGCCCGGACCAGAAGCGACAGCGCGGTGTGCGGCAAGGCCGGGAGGGGCTCGGCACACGACGCTTTTGGGGGGCTCGAACCTATGGACCCGAACAACCGGGGACCCGAGGAGCACGGCCATGACGCCGGCGGCGACACGCCGCGTCAGCGCCAGTCGAGGGAGTCCCTCGCAGCGGACTTCGGGCAGCACGCTCCCGCGCTCGCCCGCACCGTACAGCTCGTCGCCGGTGACTTCCTGCTCACCGTCAACCCCGTCGACGGCAGCGAGATAGAGACCTGCCCGCCGGGCGAACGGCCGGAGCGGCCCCGTAAGCGCACCCTCGCCGAACGCTTCGACGTCGCCCGTGCCGCGAGGCCGCCCGTCCCGCCCGGCCCGACACCCACCGCGCTGCCCCTCCTGGCCCGCCAGGACGAACGCGAACAACTGGTGCGCCTGCTCGCCCGCGGCCGTTCCGTTCGCCTCACCGGACCCGCCGGTTCCGGCCGCACCAGCCTCCTCGCCCTGGTCGCCGACGACTGCGAGGACCTCGCCCCCGACGGCGTGATCCGCCTCACCGGCTTCCGCCGCTCCCCGGACGACCTGCTCCACGGGCTCTTCCACGCCGTCCACGACGCTCCCCGGTACCGCCCCGGCCCGGACGAACTGCGTGCCTGCCTCAGGGACGTCGGCGCGGTCGTCGTCCTCGACGACCTGGAGTTCGGCGGCACCGCCCTCGACGAGCTCATCGAGGCCACCCCCGAGTGCGCCTTCCTGATGGCCGCCACCCCCGACGTGCCCGCCCCGTCGGCCGGCTCCGCCGTCGAGGAGGTCGTGCTCGGCGGTCTCGACCGCGCCGACGGCCTGGAACTCCTGGAACGCTCCGTCGGCCGCGTCCTCACCGAGGAGGAGGCCAACTGGGCCGGCGACCTCTGGTTCGAGTCCGAGGGCCTGCCGCTGCGCTTCGTCCAGGCCGGTGCCCTGCTCCGCCGCCGCGACGAGGTGCGGGCCGGCACGAGCGCCGTCGACGAGTTCGGCGTCTTCGCGGACGCGCAGGTCACCGACGTCCCCGTGGAGACCGAGGACGGCGACAGCGTCCCGCTGCCCTCCCTCGGCGAGGCCGCCGCGCCCGCCCCGCTGCTCGCGGCCCGGCTCAGCGCCTCGGCGCGGGCCACCCTGCGCTTCGCCGTCGCGCTCGGCGGGGAGGTGCCGCACCAGGCGCACCTGCCCGCGCTCGTCGGAGACACCCACGCCGACGCCGCCCTCGGTGAACTGGTGGCCTGCGGACTGGTCTCCCCGGTCGGCGCCCGCTACCGGCTCGCGGCGGGCGTCCAGACCCAGCTGGAGGCCGCCGGATACGGCGACGAGGCCGACACCCTGGCCCTGTCCGCCGCCCAGCACTACACCTGGTGGGCCGGACACCCCTCGGTCGGCCCGGAGCGGGTGTGCGCCGAGTCGGACGCCCTGCTCGCCGCCCTCGGCGTGCTCGCGCCGGCCACCACGGCCCCGGGCGAGGGCCAGGAGAGCGCCACCGTCCAGCTGGCCCGCACGGCGGCGCCCGCGTTCGCCGCAGGACTGGACTGGAGCGCCTGGGAGCAGACGCTGCAGCTCGGCGACGAGTCCGGCCGGCTCGCGGAGGACGTCGCCGAGCGGGCGTACTTCCACCACGAGCTCGGTGTCCTCGCGCTGTGCGGCGGACAGCTCGACCGGGCCCGCAGCGAACTGGAGACCTCCGTCGGCCTGCGCGGCGCCCTCGCCGACAAGCGCGGCACCGTCGCGAGCCGCCGCGCCCTCACCCTGGTCTCCGACCGCTCCGGCACGGCCTCCGGCCCCGGCCTCGTGGCCGGCCTCGGCTCCGCGGCGGGCGAGGAGACGTCCGAGGCGCGCCACGACGAGTCGGCGTCCCCCGCGGGCGGCACACCGACGCCCTTCCCGCCCCTGCGCCCGCCGGCCCGTGACACCTCGTCCGTGGTCGTCCACCAGTCCGCCGCGCCGCGGGCTCCGAAGCGGGAGGAGCGGGGCATCCGGGCCTACGCCCGCCGCAACCTCGTCGCGGCCGGCGCGGGTGCGCTGCTGGTGGCCGTGCTGGGCACGGTCGTGACGCTCGGCGCCACCTCCAACAACGACGCGAACGACCCGTCCGACCGGGTGGGCGTCAACCCGTCGGCCAGCCAGGGCGGCGGTGACGACAGCCTGGGCGCCGACAAGACCGCGAAGGACAGCACGGGCTCAGGCGACACCGGCCCGGCGACGAGCCGGCCGACCGACCCGGGCCCGGACGGCACGCTCGGCACGACGGACGACCCGACGCCGGAGCAGACTGCGGGACCCTCCGACGATCCGAGCGGGACGGGGGGGCCGGGGAGCAGTGCGCCGAGTTCGCCGTCCACGTCGCCGACCAGGAGGCCCACGACTCCGACGACCCCCACCACACCGACCACTCCGACGACGCCCACCACGCCCACGACGCCGACCACTCCGACGACCCCCACGACTCCAACGACTCCCGTGACTCCGACGGGTGGCCCGACGACGTCCAACTCCGCCAGCGGTCCCGCCTCCAGCGCCCCCGCCGCGACGAGCGGTTCGGCGAGCGCCCCGGTGAGCGGTGGTCAGGACACGCCGCCGACCGGTTCGGACCCGCTGATCTGACGCCCCTCCGGACGCGGTGGGGCCGGGTCCGTCCGCCGGACCCGGCCCGTGACCGCCGTGACTCCTGAAGGGCCGTCGGGCGGCGCGGTACGGCCGCCCGGGGGCCCGTCGGTCAGAACAGCCGCAGCTTGTCGTCCTCGATGCCCCGCAGCGCGTTGTAGTCGAGGACCTGGCAGCCGATGCCCCGGTCGGTGGCGAGGACGCGGGCCTGCGGCTTGATCTCCTGCGCGGCGAAGACACCGCGGACCGGGGCGAGGTGCGGATCGCGGTTCAACAGCTCCAGATAGCGCGTGAGTTGCTCCACGCCGTCGATCTCGCCGCGCCGCTTGATCTCGACCGCGACGGTCTGCCCGGCCGCGTCCCGGCACAGGATGTCGACCGGTCCGATCGCCGTCATGTACTCGCGGCGGATGAGCGTGTAGCCCTCGCCGAGCGTGTCGATGCGGTCGGCGAGGAGTTCCTGGAGGTGCGCTTCCACGCCGTCCTTGATCAGGCCGGGGTCGACGCCGAGTTCGTGCGAGGAGTCGTGGAGGACTTCCTCCATGGTGATGATGAGCTTCTCGCCCGCCTTGTTGACGACGGTCCAGACGCCTTCCTCGTCACCGCTGCCCTCCTTGAGGGTGCAGGGCGGCGACATCCAGTTGAGGGGCTTGTAGGCCCGGTCGTCCGCGTGGATCGAGACGCTTCCGTCCGCCTTGACCAGGATCAGCCGGGGTGCGGAGGGGAGGTGGGCGGTGAGCCGGCCCGCGTAGTCGACGGAGCAGCGGGCAATGACGAGACGCATGGTCGGCAACGCTACTCGACGGGCCGGGGTGCACGCGATTCGCCTCCCTCCGCCCGCCCTGTCCGGCAGGGCCGGAGCGGGCCGCGCCTGTGGCTGTGGAAGACCCGGGTCACCCCTGTTCACCAGTGGCCGATTGTGTGCCTATTGAGGTCGCCCTATGTGCGCAATCTCCTGGTGCCGCCCCCGTCGGCTGCTTACCGTATAAACGGGAGGTCGCGAGATGTGTACTCAGCGTGTTCGGCATCGCGGACTCCCTCATCTGTCCGGCAACCCCTGCTCATCGGGGGTGCGAGAGGAGAACCCATGTCGCTCGACGTCTCACCGGCCCTACTCGAACAGGCCGAGCGAGGCGAGGTCGACGAAGCGGAATTCGTCGACTGCGTCCGGAGCTCCCTGCCCTACGCATGGGAGATGATCAGCTCCCTGGTGGCCCAGCTGAAGGTGGACGGCGGACAGTTCGCCGACAACCAGACGCCTCCGCCGGACGAGCAGGCACGCGGTCAGCTGCTGCGTGCACTTGCGAGTGACGCGATACGCGGTGCGCTGCAGAGGCATTTCGGTGTGCGACTGGCCTTCCAGAACTGCCACCGGGTGGCGGTGTTCCCGGCTGACTCCTCGGTCGACGAGACACTGGCCCGCTTCACCTCGGTGCGCAGTCAGTTGCTGAACCAGTCACCGGAGTTCAGGGACTGCTGACGCGGTGAGCCCGCCTGCTTGCCGCTCCGTACGTGGGAGGTGCATTCGGTACCGGGGCGGCAAGCGGTCCGCGGGGGGCATATTCAGCCGAGGTGTGGAAGTACCTCGGCCCCCAGTCGCCTGAGGTTCTCCTCGGTCGCGGCGAGGTCCCCCGAGCCCTCGACGAGCAGCGCGAAGCGCGAGATGCCGGTGCGCTCGCTGGTCGCCGCGAGCCGGTCCGCGCACAGCCGCGGGGTGCCCACCGGGTGCAGCCCGCAGAGCAGTTCGGTGTACGCCAGCGGGTCGCGCATCGAACGCTGCCGCCCGTCCACCGTCACATGGGCCTCCAGGCCCTGCCTGAGCCAGCCGGGCATCGCCTTCGTCAGTGTCTCCACCGCGTCCGTGCGCCGGTCGGCGATCTCGCACACGCCGGCCGACACATGGGCCGCGCCGAGGATCTCCTCGGCCGGCCGGCCGGCCGCGCGCGCGAGCCGCCGCCACAGGGCGACCATCTCGGCCTTCTCCTCGTCCCCCACGTGCATCCCGAGCAGCATCGGCAGCCCGCGCTCGGCCGCGAGGCGCACACTCGCCGGGGAGGTGCAGGCGACGACGACCTCGGGACCCGCCGTCTCCGACAGGGACTCCGACGGCCGCGGTACGACGGGCACTTCGCGAAACGCGTAGCGGTCCCCGGCGGCCCCGACCGACGGCTCGCGCAGCCAGCGCACCAGCAGATCGAGTGATTCCGGGAACCCCTTCTCGTACGCCTCCAGGCCCGCCCCGAACACCTCCAGGTCGACCCACGGCCCGCCGCGCCCCACCCCCAGCGAGAAGCGCCCGCCGCTCGCCACGTGCAGCAGCGCGGCCTGTTCGCCGAGCGCCACCGGATGGACGGTGGGCAGCACGCTGACCGCGGTGCCCACGCGGACGCGGCGGGTGCGGCCGAGCAGCAGGGCCGCCAGGGTGATCGCCGACGGACAGGTGCCGTACGGCACGAAGTGGTGCTCGGCCAGCCAGACCGTGTCGAGCCCCGCCTCCTCGGCCACCTCGGCCGAGCGGACCGCGCGGTGCAGCGCCTCCCCCTGGCCCTGTCCCGGGAACTGGGCGGCCAACACGAAACTTCCTACGCGCATCGCTCTTCCTGCTTCCTTGGCTCCGACGCGGAGCTCCCCCACCGGGCATAACCGTGTGACACGTGCCGAGGACACGGCCTGGCGAAGAGATTTGCGGATTGTCTGCAGAATGGGGGGCGTGGGTGGGTGACTTGAGCGGGTTGGTCCCCTACGCCTGCCCCTGTCCGTGCCGCGTAGGCTGGACGCGGCCCCTGCATCCTGTATAGCCCCGTGAGGTGTCCCGTGTCCCCGCGTCGCAACCGACCCAAGGAAGCCGCCCCGGCCGCCCGCGGCGCCGAGGACGACCGCCCGGGCCGTTACGGGGGCTGGCAGGCCGCGGAGAACTGGCGGGGCGAGGAGTGGAGCGTGCGCCAGGTGGCGGGGGCGAGCGCGCAGGGCAAGACCTACCGCTGCCCCGGCTGCGACCAGATGATCGCCTCCGGGGTCCCGCACCTCGTGGCCTGGCCCGAGCACGCCGGCGTCGAAGACCGCCGACACTGGCACAAGGCGTGCTGGAACGCGAAGGACCGCCGCACCACGCGGGTGCAGCGGTCCCGTAACGCGCCGAGGTTCTGACGCCGTCGTCGTCCCGTCCCTACACGTCCCGCTTCTCCAGCAGCGCGTAGGCACCGGCGAACGCGGCCGCCGTCACCCCGAGGACGATCCACAGCGGGTCCCAGCCCGAGGGACCCGTGTCCGTCAGGGAGTTGGAGTAGAAGACGCTGAGCTGGTTCGGGATCGAGTACTCGAACAGGGCCTGGCGCACGCCCTCCAGTGACCGGGAGAACATGAACAGCGCGATCACCAGCGGGGCCAGCACGGCGCCGATCATGATGGTGATCGCACCCGCCGAGTGACGGATGATCGAGCCGACGACGAGCGAGAGCAGGCCGAGCAGCGCCAGGTAGAGCGAGACGCCGACCGTGGCCTTCAGCCATTCCTGGCCCGTCGGGTCCTTGGCGCCGGTGCCGTCCAGCAGCGGGATCTGCACCAGGGCCACGAAGCAGGAGGCGGCCAGCGTGACCGCGAACGCCACCCCGAAGAACACGATCGCCTTCGCCGCCAGCACCCGGCCGCGGCTCGGGCAGGCGGTCATCGTGGTGCGGATCATGCCGGTGCCGTACTCCGAGGCCGTGGTCAGCACGCCCAGCGTGATGAGGCACATGCTGCCCAGCAGCAGCCCGAAGAAGCCCATCGACAGCGGGCTCTCACCCGACAGGTCCGAACTCGACGAGCCGACCACCACCCCGGTCAGCAGCCCGATGCCGACCACCAGCAGGACGAACACACCGAGCGTCCACATCGTGGAGCGCACCGACCTGATCTTCGTCCACTCGGAGGCGAGCGCGTGCCCGAGGTGCGTGCGCACCACCGGGATCGGCGAGGTGTAGGTGGGGTACGACGAGGGACCGGGCGCCGCCTGCCAGGCGGGCGCGCCCTGCTGCGTCGGGGGCTGGGGGGTGCTCATCGGGCGTCCTCGGGCTTGGTCAGGTCGGCTGCGGGGGCGGTGGGCAGGGCGGGGGCCGGGGGCTGCGCGTACGGGTTGGGATGACCCGCGCCCGCGGCGGCACCCGGCCCGCCGGGAGCGCCGTACGGCCCGGGCGGCGGCTGCCCCGGCAGCCCGGGAGGTGCCTGCGGCGCGGGCTGTCCCTGCGGCATCGAGAACGGCTGCCCGCCGTGCTGGGGCGGCGGCGGGGCGTACCAGCCGGGCTGGCCCTGCCCCGGCACCGGCGTCGGCGGCTGCGTACCGGGCGGCAGCTGCTGCATCAGCCCGGCCTTCTGGTCGGTGGTCGAGCGGTAGTCGACGACGCCCTGCGTCATCCGCATGTACGCCTCCTCCAGCGAGGCCTGGTGCGGCGACAGCTCCCACAGCCGTACGTCGGAGTCGTGCGCGATGTCGCTGATCCTGGGCAGCGCCAGCCCCGTGACCCGCAGTGCGCCGTCCTGCTCCGGCATGACGTGGCCGCCCGCCTCGGTCAGCGCGACCGTCAGCTTCTCGCGCACCTGCGGCTCGCCGTCCGGCGTCCGCACGCGCGCGAAGTCGGCAGAGTTCGCCGAGATGAAGTCCCGCACGCTCATGTCGGACAGCAGCTGCCCGCGCCCGATGACGATCAGGTGGTCGGCGGTCAGCGCCATCTCGCTCATCAGGTGGCTGGACACGAACACGGTCCGGCCCTCCGCCGCGAGGGCCCGCATCAGGTTGCGCACCCAGAGGATGCCCTCGGGGTCGAGGCCGTTGACGGGCTCGTCGAACAGCAGCACCTGGGGGTCGCCGAGCAGCGCGGCCGCGATACCGAGCCGCTGGCCCATGCCCAGGGAGAAGCCCTTGGACCGCTTCCTCGCCACGTCCTGGAGCCCGACGACGCCCAGCACCTCGTCCACCCGGCGGGCGGGGATCCCCGACAGCTGGGCCAGGCTCAGCAGGTGGTTGCGGGCGTGCCGGCCGCCGTGCACCGCCTTGGCGTCCAGCAGGGCGCCGACCTGGCGGGGAGCGTTGGGCAGCTTGCGGTACGGGAAGCCGCCGATCGTCACCTGCCCCGAGGTGGGGTTGTCCAGGCCGAGGATCATCCGCATGGTCGTCGACTTGCCCGACCCGTTGGGTCCGAGGAAACCGGTGACGGCACCGGGCCGCACCTGGAAGGAAAGGTTGTACACAGCGGTCTTGTCGCCGTAGCGCTTGGTCAGGCCGACTGCCTCGATCATGCTCCGCACCCATCGAAAGGTTCAGGACAGCGGGGCACACGCCCCCCGTAAGGGTTAGGAGCTTATCGGGGAGCTGACGGTTCCACCCAAGGGAAGGCAAAGGCCCGGCGGGCCGGCTACGCGTCCCGCCGTTTGAGCAAGACGTATCCGCCCGCAAGAGCCGCAAGCACCCATAGCGCCATGATGCCGAGCCCGCCCCAGGGGCCGTACGGGGTGTCGTCGTCGAGCGGGGTCACCACCCGCATGATCCTGCTGCCGGCCTGGTCCGGCAGGAACCGGCCGATCTTCTTCGTCGCCGAGACGTTGCCGAGGATGTTGGAGATCAGGAAGAAGAACGGCATCAGGATGCCCAGCGACAGCATCGGCGAGCGCAGCATCGCCGCGACACCCATCGAGAACATCGCGATCAGGGCCATGTAGAGGCCGCCGCCCAGCACCGCGCGCAGGACCCCCGTGTCGCCGATCGACGCCCGGTGCGAGCCGAGCATCGCCTGCCCGAGGAAGAAGGCGAGGAAGCTGGTCACCAGGCCCACGGCGAGGGACAGCCCGGTGGCCACCGCGATCTTGCTGAACAGGAACGTGCCGCGCTGCGGTACGGCGGCCAGCGAGGTGCGGATCATGCCGGTGCTGTACTCGTTCGACACGACGAGCACCCCGAACACGATCATCGCGAGCTGCCCGAGGCTCATGCCCGCGAAGCTGATGAACGTCGGGTCGAAGGAGATCTGGTCCCTGGCGCTCATGTTGTCGAACTCGTTGCGCGACAGCGCCGAGATCAGCATGCCGAGCGCGAGGGTGACGACCACGGCGAGGGACAGCGTCCACACCGTGGACGCCACCGACCGGATCTTGGTCCACTCGGACCGGACGACCTGGATCGCCGCCATCTTCAGCTCCTCGTCCAGTCGTCGCCCCAGGGCCGGTCCGCGGGCTCCTGTGAATGCGCGTGGTACTCCACCGACTCCGCGGTCAGCCGCATGAACGCCTCCTCCAGGGAGGCCTGCTGCGGACTCAGCTCGTGCAGCACGATCTGGTGCTGCGCGGCCAGCTCCCCGATGTGCTCGGACTTGCCGCCGTCGACCTCCAGCGTGCCGCTGCCCGCCTCGACCACGGTGACCCCCGCCCCGTGCAGCACGTCGAGCAGCCGCTCGCGCTGGGGGGAGCGGATACGGACGTACGACCGCGAGTTCCGGTCGATGAAGTCGGCCATGGAGGTGTCGGCGAGGAGCCGGCCCTGGCCGATGACCACGAGGTGGTCGGCGGTCAGCGCCATCTCGCTCATCAGGTGGCTCGACACGAACACGGTCCGCCCCTGGGCCGCGAGGGACTTCATCAGGTTGCGGATCCAGTGGATGCCCTCGGGATCCAGGCCGTTGACCGGCTCGTCGAACATCAGGATCCGGGGGGCGCCGAGCAGCGCGCCCGCGATGCCGAGCCGCTGGCCCATGCCGAGGGAGAAGCCCTTGGCCTTCTTCCTCGCGACCGAGGTGAGACCGACCGTGTCCAGCACCTCGTGCACCCGGCTCGTCGGGATGCCGTTGCTCTGGGCCAGGCACAGCAGGTGGTTGAAGGCGCTGCGGCCGCCGTGCATGGCCTTGGCGTCCAGCAGGGCGCCGATGTGGCGCAGCGGGTCCCTGAGCCGGTCGTAGTGCGTGCCGTCGATGCGGACGTCACCGGCGGTGGGGCGGTCGAGGCCGAGCATCATCCGCATGGTCGTCGACTTGCCGGCGCCGTTCGGCCCGAGGAAGCCCGTGACGATGCCGGGTCTGACGGTGCAGGTGAGGTCGTCGACCGCCACCTTGTCGCCGTACCGCTTCGTCAGGCCCTCAAGCTCGATCATGCGGCCACGCTAGAACGCGGCAAAGCCCTCTGCCACCGGAGTGGCAGAGGGCTTCGCAGGTGTTCAGCTGCCGGATGCCCGGAGGTCACCGGTGCCCGGAGGCAGCCGGCGGCCGATGGTTACCGGGACTGCTGAGCCGGAACGCCCCGGGAGATCGGCTCGTCCTCGGCCGGCGTCGCGGCGGCCACCGCGGCACCGGTGAGCGTGGCCAGCATCTCGCGCACGTTCGTCAGCTGGGCGTTGATCGAGTCGCGGCGGTTGGTGAGGGCCGCGAGCTCGCGCTCGGATTCCGAACGGATGCGGTCGGCCTTGGCGTTCGCGTCGGCCACGATGTCCTCGGCCTGGCGCTGCGCCGTCTCGACGGTCTGACGGGCGCGGCGCTCGGCGTCCGTGCGCAGCTTCTCCGCCTCCAGCCGCAGCTGCTCCGCGCGGTGCTCGATCTCCGCGAGGCGCTTCTCCGCCTTCTGCTGACGCGAGGCCAGGTCGCGCTCGGACTGCTCGCGGCGCTTGGCGAGGTTCGTCTCGAAGTCGGCGGCGGCCTGAGCGGCCTTGGCACGGGTCTCCTCGAAGAGGGCGTCGGCCTCCTCACGCTTCGACTGGGCGTCCTTCTGCGCCTCGGAACGCAGCTGCGAGGCGTCGCTCTTGGCCTTCTCGACGATCCGGACGCCTTCGTCCTCCGCCTTGGACTTGCGCTCCGCGGCGAACGACTCCGCGTCGTTGCGGACCTGCTGGGCCGCCGACTCGGCGAGTTCGCGGTGCTGCTCGGCGGCGCGACGGGCCTCCTCCCGCAGGTCCTTCGCCTCCTCCTCGGCGAGGCGGAGGATCTTCTCGACACGCGCGCCGAGACCGGCGTACGACGGCTCGGCGTCGCTTACCTGGGCCTGGGCGTTCTGCGTCTCGAGGTGGAGCTCCTCGATGCGCTTTTCCAGAGCGGTGATGCGGGCGAGAGCGCTGTCACGGTCGGAGACGAGCTTCGAGATCCGTTCGTCCACCTGCGCGCGGTCGTACCCACGCCGCACAAGCTCGAAGCCGTAGGGGGAAGTGTCGCTCATGGGGTTCCTGTCGAATGAGACCGGTGAGGTGATAGGTGGAATCCTAGGGCCGGAAGCGGTGTGTCATCGAGCGGATGCGCGTTTGATCTGGAGAATGACACCCCTTTTGAGTGGCTAACCGGCGGACGGCTTGCCAAAGACCGACTCAAAGGCGTCAGAAGGCTCCCAATTCGACCTGCGCGTCAGTTGTCTGACGCCTTGCCGCCCGAACGGGGGGCGCCGACCGTGGCCCCCGCCTTCACACCGCCGTCCTTGCCCGCCGCCGGGGCCTCGAAGGATTCCAACGCCTCCAGGACGTCCTGGACACGGGAGATCTCGGCGTTGATGTCCTCGCGCCGGCGCACCAGGATCTCCAGTTCGCGCTTGCCCTCCTCGACCGTGCGCCGCGCCTCGCGGATCGCCTCGGCCTTGAGTTCCTCCGCCTCCCGGATCAGCGTGGCCTTCTTCGTCTCGGCCTCCTTGAGGAGACCCTCGGCCTTCTTCACGGCGGCGATACGCACCTTGCCGGCCTCCGAGTTGGCCTCCGAGACCAGTTCCTTGGCCTTCGCCTGCGCCTTGCCCAACTGCTCCTCGGCGGCCTTGATGAGCGCGTCGCAGCGGTCGCCCGTCGACTTCATCGTCTCGGCGGCCTCGCGGCGGGCCCGCTCGTGCAGCTGCTCGATCTCGGTGGTGATCCGCTCGCGCAGCTCCTCCGCGCGCTCCCGGATCGCGGTGGCGTCCCTGCGGGCGCCGACGAGCAGGTCGTCCGCGTCCGTACGGGCCCTCTCCACCGTCGAGTTGCCCTCGACCGTCGCCTCCGACACCAGCCGGTCGGCCTCGCTGCGGGCCGCGCCGACCATGCTGTCGGCCTGCGCCTCCGCGTCGGCCGTCGTCTGCTGCGCCTGCTGCTGGGCCTCGGTGAGCAGCTTGTCGGCCTCCGCGGCGGTCTCGGTGATGAGCTTGTCGACCTGCTCGGCCGCCTCCGAGCGCCGCTTGTTGGAGTCCCGGCGGGCCTCGTCGAGGGTGCGCTCGGCCTCCTCGCGCGCGGCCGACACCAGACGCTCCGCCGCCGCCTCGGCCGCCGCCTTGGTGCGCTGCGACTCGTCCCTGACCCGCTCCGCGTGCTGCTGCGCCGAACCGACCGTCTCCGCGGCCTCGGCCCGCAGCCGCTCCGCGTCCCCGGCGGCGTCCGCGATCAGCCGCTCGGCCTTGGTGACCGCGTCGACGCGGACCCGCTCGGCCTCGGCCGCCGTCTCCGTCGTGAGCCGCTCGGCCTCGGCGAGGGTCTCCGTCTGGAGCCGCTCCGCCTCCGAACGCGCCTCGTTGATGAGGGTGTCCGCCTGGTTCGCGGCGTCCGACCGGATGCGGTTGGCGTCCTCGCGGGCGTCCGCCCGGGTGCGCGCCGCGGCCTGGTCGGCCTCGGCGACCAGGTCCGACACCTCGGTGCGCACCCGCTGGGCGTGCTCCGACGCGTCCGACCGCAGCCGCTCCGCCTCGGCGATCGCCTCCGAGACCGTGTGCTCGGCGAGCGACTTGGCGGCGTCCGTCTCCTCGTTCGCCTCGCGCCGGATCCGGCTCGCGTCCTCCGCGGCCCGCTCCCGCTCGGCGTAGGCGTCGGCGCGGACCCGGCCCGCCTCCTCCTCGGCCTCGCGGCGGACCCGGCCCGCCACGTGCTCGGCGGCCGAACGCAGCCCGGCGATCTCCTCCTGGGCCTGCTCGTGCAGCCCGGCGACCGCGTCCCGCACCTGCTGGGCGTGCTGCTCGGCGGCCGACACCATCTCGTTGGCCCGCCGGTCGGCCTCCTCGACCAGACGGACCGCCTCGGCCTGCGCGTCCTCCACCCGGCGGCGCGCCGAGGCCAGCAGCTCCTCGCTCTGCTCCCGGGCCTGCTCGCGCTCCTGGCCGGCCTCCTGGCGGGCGCTGCCGAGGAGTTCCTCGGCCTCGCGGCGGCGCCGGGCGGCCTCCTCCTGCGCGGCGGCCAGCGTCTCCGACGCCTCGGCGGCCAGCCGCTCGGCGGCGGCCTGCGCCTCCGCCCGCATCCGGTCGGCGCTGTCCTGGGCCTCCGCCTTCAGCTGTTCGGCCTCGGTGACCGCGTCCGACCGCAGGCGTACGGCGATGGCCTCGCCCTCCGCCCGGGACGCGGAGGCGTCCGCCGCGGCCTCGGTGCGCAGCCGGTCGGCCTCCTCGGTGGCCTGCGCCTGGAGGGTGCGGATGCGCTCCGCGGCCTCGGCGCGCAGCCGTTCGTTCTCCTCGGCGGCCTCCCGGCGGATCCGCGAGGCCTCCTCGCGGGCGTCGGTGAGGGCCTGCTCGGCGGCGGTGAGGCGCTCCTCGGCGTCGGTGTGCAGCCGGGTCAGCTCCTGGGCGGCCTCCGCCCGGCGGGTCTCTATGGCCCGCTCGGTCTCCTCGCGCAGCTCACGGCCGGCCCGCTCGGCGTCGTTCCTGATGCCCTCGGCCTGCTCCAGGGCCTCGTCGCGGTGCCGCTCGGCCTCCTTGCGGGTGCGCTCCAGCGTCTCCTCGGCCTGCCGGCGCAGCGCGGTGGCGCGCTCGATGGCCTCGGTGCGGACCTTCTCGCTGTCCGTGGTGGCGCTCTGCCGCAGCTCGTCCGCGTCGGCCTTGGCCTTGGCCAGCAGATCCTCGGCGGTCCTGGCCGCCTCCTCGATCTGCTGGACGGCCTCCCGTCGCGCCTCGGCACGGATCTTCTCGCCCTCGGCGACCGCGTCGGCGCGCAGCTGCTCGGCCTCGCCGCGCAGCCGGCGGGCCTCCTCCTGGAGCTCGACCGTCTTGGCGCGGTACTCCTTGGTGTCGTCCTTCGCGGAGCCCTTGAGCTGCTCGGCGATGTCGTGCGCCTCGGCGCGCAGCCGGTCGGCCTCGGTCTCCGCGTCGGTGCGGATCCGCTCGGCCTCCTCGGCGGCCGCCCGGGTCGTCTGCCGGGCGTCCTCCTGGGCCTTGTTGAGGACGTCCTCGGCGGTCTTGGCGGTCTTGGCGAGCTGGGAGGCGGTCTCCTCGGCGGTGAGGCTGCGGGCCTTCTCCGCGGCCTCGGCGAGGATCTTCTCGGCCTCGGCGCGGGCGTCGGCGACCAGCTGTTCGGCGTCGGCCTTGGTGGTCTCGGCCTCCTTGGTGGCCTCGCCGACCAGCCGGGCGACCTGTTCCTTGGCCGTACGGGTGCGCTGCTCGTTGGCCGACTCGGCGCTGGAGAGCGCCTTGGCGGCGGCCTCCTTCGCCTCGGTGAGGACCTTCTCGGCCTCGGCGCGCGCCTCACGCAGTGCCGTCTCGGCCTCCGCGATGCGCTGCTCGGCGGTCCGGCTCAGCTCCTGGGCCGTGCGGCGCGCGGTGTCGGACTCGCTCGCGGTGGAGGTGCGCAGCTGCTCGGCGTGCTCGGTGGCCTCCTGGGCCTGCGTCGAGGCGGCGTTGAGGAGCCGTTCGGCGTCGGCGCGGGCGCGGCGCAGCAACTGCTCGGCCTCCGCGCGGGCCGCCTCGGCGTCGCTCTGCAGCCGCTGGCGGGCCTCGGCGGTGACCCGCTCGGCCTCGGCGCGGGCGGCGGCCATGGCCTGCTCGGCCTCGGCCCGCGACTCGTCGAGCAGCCGGCGGGCCTGCTGCTCGGTGCGGGCGCGCAGCTGCTCGGCCCACGCCACGTTCTCGTTGACGTGCGACTCGACGGTCTGCCGGCGCTCGGCGAGCTCCTGGTCCAGCTGCTGCCGGCGGGTGACCGCCTCCTGGTGCAGCTCCGCCTGGAGCCGGGCCGCCTGCTCGGCGTGCTCCTGGAGGATGCGCTGGGTCTGCGACCGCGCCTGGCTCAGCTCCCGCTCGGCGTCCAGCCGCAGCTGGTCGGCCTGGATCTGGGCGTTACGGAGCAGCTGTTCGGCCTGATAGCCGATGTCGCCGCCGTCGTAGGCCGGTCGGGACATGAGGGTGCGCCGCGCCTCGTGCAACTTGGCGCGCAGCACCTCGACCTGGTAGCCGAGGTCCTCGGCGTGCTGGATCGCCTTTTCCCGCTCGGTCTTCAGCCGATCCATCTCGGCCTCGAACCGAGAGAGGTGGTCGACGTCAGCCGCCGGCTCTCGCTCCTGGCGTTCGTAGCCCCGCACTGCGCGGTCCCATCCGTCCCCTGGTCGCAAGTATGGCCAAACGAGCTCCGTCCATACGCCCGAACGGGGCCCCCGGGGAATGGTGTCAGATCAACGGCGGAGCACGGGCTGCCGCCCCGACTCGTCCCCCGAAACCCGGACCCCGGCCCGCGGTCGCCCTCTCGGAGCGGCGACCGCCCCCAACCCTACCGGCCCATATGTACGAGGGTCAGTGCTCAGGTGACTCAACAGGCGCCGAAGTGACCAGTTCTGTCAGTACGCCGTGGCAGTCCTTCGGGTGCAGGAAGGTGATCCGCGACCCCATGGAGCCGCGTCGTGGCTCGTCGTACAGAACGCGTACGCCCTTGTCGCGGATGTCCGCGGCGTCCGCGTCGACGTCCGCCGTACCGAAAGCGATGTGGTGCACGCCCTCGCCGTTCTTGGCGAGCCACTTCGCGACGGTGGAGTCCTCCCGGGTGGGTTCCAGAAGTTGCAGATAGGAAGCCCCGCCGTCGGACGTCTCGTTGATCTTGAGCATGGCCTCGCGCACGCCCTGCTCCTCGTTGACCTCGGAGTGGAACACCTCGAAGCCGTAGGTGGCCCGGTAGAACTCGACGCTCTTGTCGAGGTCGAAACAGGCGATTCCGATGTGGTCGATTCGCGTCAGCATGCTGCCAGTGCAGCGCTCCGGAGGTGGTTACGCAACGTGCGCGCGATCACACCGACGGCCGGGTGACGCGATGGTCTACCGCTCAGTACATTCGAAGTAAACCCTCGTTCACTCACTTCTCGGCTGTGCAAGCTGGAAGGGGATCGCACCTCATGTCTGGAACGAACAGCACTACCTCGGTGATCGTCGCGGGCGCCCGGACGCCCATGGGACGACTGCTGGGCTCGCTGAAGTCCTTCTCGGGAGCCGAACTCGGCGGCTTCGCCATCAAGGCCGCCCTCGACCGTGCGGGGATCGGCGGCGACCAGGTGCAGTACGTGATCATGGGCCAGGTGCTCCAGGCCGGGGCGGGGCAGATCCCGGCCCGCCAGGCCGCCGTCAAGGCCGGCATCCCGATGAGCGTCCCGGCGCTCACCGTCAACAAGGTGTGTCTGTCGGGCCTCGACGCCATCGCGCTGGCCGACCAGCTCATCCGCGCCGGCGAGTTCGACGTGGTGGTCGCGGGCGGCCAGGAGTCCATGACCAACGCCCCCCACCTGCTGCCGAAGTCCCGTGAGGGCTACAAGTACGGCGCGATCGAGATGCTCGACGCGATGGCGTACGACGGTCTGACCGACGCCTTCGAGAACATCGCCATGGGCGAGTCCACGGAGAAGCACAACACGCGCCTGGGCATCAAGCGCCCCGAGCAGGACGAGATCGCGGCGCTCAGCCACCAGCGGGCGGCCGCCGCCCAGAAGAACGGCCTCTTCGAGGCGGAGATCACCCCGGTGGAGATCCCGCAGCGCAAGGGTGAGCCGGTCGTCTTCAGCAAGGACGAGGGCATCCGCGGCGACACGACGGCCGAGTCCCTCGGCAAGCTGCGCCCGGCGTTCACCCGGGACGGCACGATCACCGCCGGTTCCGCCTCGCAGATCTCGGACGGCGCGGCCGCCGTGGTCGTGATGAGCAAGGCCAAGGCGCTGGAGCTCGGTCTGGACTGGATCGCGGAGATCGGCGCGCACGGCAACGTCGCGGGTCCGGACAACTCTTTGCAGTCGCAGCCGTCGAACGCGATCCTGCACGCCCTCAGGAAGGAGGGCCTGGAGGTCTCCGACCTCGACCTGATCGAGATCAACGAGGCGTTCGCCGCGGTCGCCGTCCAGTCAATGAAGGACCTCGGCGTGTCCACGGAAAAGGTGAACGTCAACGGGGGCGCCATCGCCCTCGGCCACCCCATCGGGATGTCCGGCGCCCGCCTGGTCCTGCACCTCGCGCTGGAGCTCAAGCGGCGCGGCGGCGGGGTCGGCGCGGCCGCCCTGTGCGGCGGCGGCGGTCAGGGCGACGCGCTGATCGTGCGGGTGGCCAGGGCCTGAGACGCTTTTCCGGTACCCGACTGCTAGTGAACGGAGCTGTGATGCAGGACGTCTCCACCCTGGTGGCCCAGGCCAGGGAAGGCCGGCCGCGGGCCGTGGCCCGGCTGATCTCCCTGGTGGAGGGGGCGTCCCCGCAACTCAGGGAGGTCATGGCGGCGTTGGCGCCGCTGACCGGCAACGCCTACGTCGTCGGCCTCACCGGGTCGCCGGGCGTCGGCAAGTCCACGTCGACCTCGGCGTTGGTGACGGCGTACCGCAGGCAGGGCAGGCGGGTCGGCGTCCTGGCCGTCGACCCGTCCTCGCCGTTCTCCGGCGGGGCGCTGCTGGGCGACCGGGTGCGGATGTCGGAGCACGCCTCCGACCCGGGTGTCTACATCCGCTCGATGGCCACCCGCGGTCACCTGGGCGGTCTCGCCTGGGCCGCCCCACAGGCGATCCGCGTCCTGGACGCGGCGGGCTGCGACGTGGTCCTGGTGGAGACGGTGGGCGTGGGCCAGTCGGAGGTGGAGATCGCCTCCCAGGCGGACACCTCCGTGGTGCTGCTGGCGCCCGGCATGGGCGACGGCATCCAGGCGGCCAAGGCGGGCATCCTGGAGATCGGTGACGTGTACGTCGTCAACAAGGCGGACCGTGACGGCGCCGACGCGACGGCCCGTGAGCTGAACCACATGCTCGGCCTCGGCGAGTCCCGGGGGCCGGGGGACTGGCGCCCGCCGATCGTGAAGACGGTCGCGGCGCGGTCGGAGGGCATCGACGAGGTGGTCGAGGCCCTGGAGAAGCACCGCGCGTGGATGGAGGAGCGGGGCATCCTGGCCGAGCGCCGGGCGGCCCGCGCCGCCCGCGAGGTGGAGACGATCGCGGTCACGGCCCTGCGGGAGCGCATCGGGGACCTGCATGGCGACCGGCGGCTGAGCAGCCTGGCCGAGCGGATCGTGGCGGGGCGGCTGGACCCCTACCGGGCGGCCGACGAACTGGTGGCGGGGCTGACCGAGGGCACCTGAGGGGCGCGATGACCGGCGGTGGTGTGCCGCCGGTCGTCCCGGGTGGGCGAAGCCCTGTGCGAGGCTCCGCCCACCGCTCGTCCGGCCGGGATACGCCCCGTTCCCGGGGCCTCTGCGCGGTGCCGGTCACGGCCGAAGACCGGTTCCGGTGCCCACTTGGTGCCGGTCGGGGTCCTGGACCGGTTCCGGTGCCCGCGCGGGTGCCGGTCAGGGTCTCGGACCGGACCCGGTCAGGGTCCTGGACGAGACCCGTGGCCGTGCCGAGCCGGTCACGGCGTCAGGGTCGGCCCCGGTGGCCGCGCAGGTGCTCCGCGACGGGCTTGAGGGCCTTGTCGAGCTCCGCCAGGGCCTCGGGCGACAGCAGGTCGATGAAGTGCCTCCGCACCGACGCCACATGATGCGGCGAGACCTTCCGCATGGTCTCCATGCCGCGCTCGGTGAGCACGGCGTACAGCCCGCGGCGGTCGGACTCGCAGTTCTCCCGCCGGACCAGGTCCGCGTTCTCCATGCGGGTGATCTGGTGGGAGAGGCGGCTCTTGGACTGGAGCGTGGCGGAGGCGAGGTCGCTCATCCGCATCCGTACGTCCTCCGACTCGGACAGATTGACCAGGATCTCGTAGTCGTTCATCGTCAGGCCGAACGGTTGCAGGTCCTTTTCGAGCTGGTACGTCAACAGCCTGTTGACCTCCAGGTGGGTGCGCCAGGCGCACTGCTCCGCATCGGTCAGCCAGCGCGTGGCCGTCTCGGTCTCCATGAATGAAGTCTACCTAAAATGTTGAAAGGCGAACTAGTGAGGGTGGCGTGACGGCGCGCACACGTTCGACGTCACACTCCGCAGACTACCGCTCACAGCCCGAAGCGACGCTGGAGGTCCCCCAGCTGTCCGGGAAGGCGCGGTGCGCCTGCCTGCTGTGGGTGGCCTGTGGGCCCCCCGCCGCCACCGGGTACCCCGGCCTGCTGCGCGACCGCCCCCGTGGCCTGCTCGGCCATCAGGGTTTCGGACGACTGGAGCAGTACCGTGCCCGCCCCGACGAACTCGAACTGGTGCTCCTCCCCGGAGGCCCCGCCGAGGCCCGTCAGCGCACGTAGACCGCCCATGAGGCCGGTCATGTACCCGTGGTCGTAGTGGTGGCACGGAGAGGGGCAGTCGGCCCAGCCGACGAGGGCCTGCGGGTCCACCCGGATCGGGGGTTCCATGAACACCACCGGACCGTTCGACGCGGCCACGAACTTGCCGGTTCCGATCAGTGTCAGAAATCCCGGCACGATCGACTGCTTGAGTGCCAGAGTTGGCTGAAAAGCAAGCAGATTGCCCGAGCGAATGGTCAGGTTGCCGTCGTCGAGGTCATAGGAATTCACGTCGAAGGCCCGGTCGGCCAGCAGCATCTTGCCGGAGCCCTCCGCCACGACCCAGTCGCTCGCGTGCAGTGGCGAATGGAACGACGTACGGACCAGACGGTCCAGCCGCCCGTGCCCGATGCCGTTGAACTCCATCGAGCCGTAGTAGGCGATCATCTTGCCCTTCTGCAGGAACCACTGGCTCCCCTTGAGCTCCACGCAGAAGGTGTAGTTGTTGACGTTGTCGTCGACCGGCAGGGTCGTCGGGTCGTAGACCGTCGGGCCGCCGCCCGGAGCCCCGTACATGCTCACAGCTTCTCCTCCGAGGCCTGGACGTACACCGCGCCGCTGCCGCTGAGCTCCAGCTGGAACGCCTCACCGGAGCCGCGGCCCACCATGTCGCGCCAGCCCAGCGCGGTGGACAGCTTGTTGCGCACGTCCCCGTGGTGGGCGACGTACGCCTGGGGGTCGACGTGGACCGGGCGCTGCGGGGTGATCGGGATCTCGAAGACGCCGCCGTGCGCCATCACGGCCACCGCGCCCTGGCCCCCCAGGGTGGTCGTGAACAGCCCCTGTCCCGTGACCTGGCCCCGGACCATGCCCATGACGCCGCCCTGCGAGCCCATGAACATCGTGCCCTGCTGGAGGGTGCCCTCGAAGGCGAGCAGCCGGTCCGCCTCCACGTAGAGGGTGTCGCCGCTGAGGTTGATCACCTGGACGTGGTGGCCGCCGTGCCCGAACAGGACCGTGCCGCTGCCCTCGACGCTCATCAGCGGGGTGGCCTCGCCCGCGACCCGGCGGCCGAGCATCGACATGACCCCGCCCTGGCCGCCCTGCATGTTGGGCGTGAAGGAGACCTCGCCCCTGTAGGCGAGCATCGCGCCGCGCTGGCTGAAGATCCGCTGACCGGGCAGGACGGTCGCCTCGACCATCTTGGAGTTGATCTCGCGCAGAGCCATCTCAGACGTCCCCCGCGATCGTGTTCCGCTCGCTCGGCTGCACGTACACCAGGCCGTCCCCCTCGAAGCGGATCTGGAAGGCCTCGCCGCCGCCCTCGCCCATCAGCGTGCGGAAGGTCACCCCGGACTGGAAGGACTGCCGCAGGTTCCCCTGGTGCGCGATGTAGGCGCCCGGGTCGACGGTCAGCGGGTACTGCGAGCTGACCCGCAGCACCACGGCCGGCCCGTCCGACATGATCGCCGCCTGGCCGTGCCCCTCGATGGTCGTCGTGAACAGCCCGTTGCCCTGCGAGGCCCCGCGCAGGCCGGTGAAGGTGGTCCCGGTGCGCAGGCCGGCGTCGGTCGCGAGCAGGTTGCTCGACTCGACGTACAGCGTGTCGCCCTGGAGGCCCACGAGGTTGATCTCCGAGGCGCGGTCCGCGAACCAGCACGTCCCGTGTCCCTTCACCTCCATCACGGTCATCTGCTCGCCGGTGATCCGCCGGGTGACCATCCCCCGGATGCCCTCACCGCCGCCGCTGAGCTTCTTGAAGGCCATCTGCCCGTCGTACGCGACCATCGAGCCGTTCTTCGCCTTCACGGCGTCCCCGGTCATGTCGACGGCCAGCACCTTGCTGCCTTGAAGTCGAAACATCGCCACGGAGGGACGGTAGCCCGCCGGGCGTGCCCGCGGACAGGGTCCGGGGGCGGAGCCCGACCCCGACCGCACCCCTGGGGGACCGCCGGGCTGCCGGGTGGCACCGGCCCGGACCCCCGCCCCCGTGGCCGCGCCGCCGTTTGTCACAATGGCGGAACGTTTGTGCTTGTGTTCACAAACGACCTCCGTCGTCCCTCCCGCCGCTCTCCCACCGAAGGTGACCCGTGGACATCAAGACCGCCACCGCCCTCCGCCGCCTCCGCCTGGTCTCGGCCCCCGAGGCCGTGTCCTTCCTCCTCCTGCTGGTCTGCTCGGTGCTGAAGCGGACCACGGACTTCGACGCGGTGCCCGTCATGGGCAGGGTCCACGCCGGCCTCTTCGTCCTCTACGTGATCTTCTGGGCGGACGCCTGGAACCGCACGAGGTGGCCGCAGCGCACGGCCGCCCTGTACTTCGTCCTCTCCGTCCTGCCCACCGGCGGCTTCTTCGCCGAGCGCAGGCTGCGGCGCGAGGCCGAGGACGCCGTCATCGCCTCCCGCGCCCGCGCCGAGGCCGCGGTGAAGACCTCATGATCGTCGCCTTCTCCGTGACCCCGCTCGGCGTCGGCGAAGAGGTGGGGGAGTACGTCGCCGACGCCGTCCGCGTGGTCCGCGAGTCGGGCCTGCCGCACCGCACCGACGCGATGTTCACCTCGGTCGAGGGCGAGTGGGACGAGGTCATGGACGTCGTACGGCGCGCGGTCGCGGCGGTCGAGCGGCGCGCCCCGCGGGTCTCCCTGGTCCTCAAGGCGGACATCCGCCCCGGCGTGACGGACGGACTCACCGCCAAGGTGGCGACCGTCGAGCGCCATCTCGCCGGTCCCGACCCCCTCCGACACGGCCCGGCGGACCCCGGCGGACCGAAAGGCGAGACGGGGCTGACCAGCATGTGACCGGCCGGTAAGGTCGGTGCCGTGCCGAAGCCGCTCAGCCTTCCCTTCGACCCCATCGCCCGCGCCGACGAGCTCTGGAAGCAGCGCTGGGGAAACGTGCCGTCCATGGCCGCGATCACCTCCATCATGCGCGCCCACCAGATCCTCCTCGCCGAGGTCGACGCGGTCGTCAAGCCGTACGGACTGACCTTCGCGCGCTACGAGGCGCTGGTGCTGCTCACCTTCTCCAAGGCGGGCGAGCTCACCATGTCCAAGATCGGCGAGCGGCTCATGGTGCACCCGACCTCGGTGACGAACACCGTGGACCGGCTGGTGAAGTCGGGTCTGGTGGCCCGGCGGCCCAACCCCAACGACGGGCGCGGCACGCTCGCCTGCATCACCGGCAAGGGCCGCGAGGTCGTCGAGGCCGCCACCCGCGACCTGATGGCGATGGACTTCGGGCTGGCGGCGTACGACGCCGAGGAGTGCGCCGAGCTCTTCGCCATGCTCAGGCCACTGCGGGTGGCCGCGCACGACTTCGACGAGAAGTGAGCGCACGGGCCGGCGCCGCCTGTGCCGGGCGCCGGGGGTGCCGGAAGATCACCCCAAACCGGCCGTTACGCTCGTACCCATGAAAAAGAGCGTGCTGACCCGCTACCGCGTCATGGCCTACGTCACCGGTGTGCTGCTGGTTCTGCTGTGCCTGAGCATGATCGCCAAGTACGCCTTCGACGTCGACGGCGCCGCGGACTTCACCCGTGTCGTCGCCATCGCGCACGGCTGGCTGTACGTGGTCTACCTGATCTTCGCCTTCGACCTGGGCGCCAAGGCCAAGTGGCCGGTCGCCAAGCAGCTGTGGGTGCTGCTGGCGGGCACCATCCCGACGGCCGCCTTCTTCGTCGAGCGCCGCATCAGCCACGAGCTGGAGCCCCGGATCACGCGGGAAGCGCCCGCCGTCGCCAAGGCCTGAGCCGGCCCGCACGCGGCATCTCCACCGCCGTACGAGGACGCGTACGGCGGTCTCCCATCGACATTTACTAGGACGTCCTAGTAAATTCGAAGCATGGACGCTGAAGCCATCGAGGAGGGCCGCCGACGCTGGCAGGCCCGTTACGACGCCGCCCGCAAGCGCGAGGCGGACTTCACCACGCTCTCCGGCGATCCCGTGGAGCCGGTGTACGGGCCACGGCCCGGTGACACGTACGAGGGTTTCGAGCGGATCGGCTGGCCGGGGGAGTACCCCTTCACCCGCGGCCTGCACGCGACCGGCTACCGGGGCCGCACCTGGACGATCCGGCAGTTCGCCGGCTTCGGGAACGCCCAGCAGACCAACGAGCGCTACAAGATGATCCTCGCCAACGGCGGTGGCGGACTGTCCGTGGCCTTCGACATGCCGACCCTGATGGGACGGGACTCCGACGACCCGCGCGCACTGGGCGAGGTCGGGCACTGCGGGGTCGCCATCGACTCGGCCGCCGACATGGAGGTCCTGTTCGAGGGCATCCCGCTCGCGGACGTGACCACGTCCATGACCATCAGCGGACCGGCCGTCCCCGTCTTCTGCATGTACCTCGTCGCCGCCGAACGCCAGGGCGTCGACCCGGCCGTGCTCAACGGCACGCTGCAGACGGACATCTTCAAGGAGTACATCGCGCAGAAGGAGTGGCTCTTCCAGCCGGAGCCCCATCTGCGCCTGATCGGCGACCTGATGGAGTACTGCGCGGCCGGCATCCCCGCCTACAAGCCGCTGTCCGTCTCCGGCTACCACATCCGCGAGGCCGGGGCGACGGCCGCCCAGGAGCTGGCCTACACGCTGGCGGACGGGTTCGGCTACGTCGAACTGGGCCTGTCCCGCGGGCTCGACGTCGACGTCTTCGCCCCAGGACTGTCCTTCTTCTTCGACGCGCACCTCGACTTCTTCGAGGAGATCGCCAAGTTCCGCGCGGCCCGGCGCATCTGGGCCCGCTGGATGCGCGACGTGTACGGCGCGAAGTCCGACAAGGCGCAGTGGCTGCGCTTCCACACCCAGACGGCCGGCGTCTCGCTGACCGCCCAGCAGCCGTACAACAACGTCGTGCGTACGGCCGTGGAGGCGCTGGCGGCCGTGCTCGGCGGCACCAACTCGCTGCACACCAACGCCCTCGACGAGACGCTGGCCCTGCCGAGTGAGCAGGCGGCGGAGATCGCCCTGCGGACGCAGCAGGTGCTCATGGAGGAGACCGGCGTCGGCAACGTGGCCGACCCGCTGGGCGGCGCCTGGTACGTCGAGCAGCTCACCGACCGCATCGAGGCGGACGCCGAGCGGATCTTCGAACAGATCAAGGAGCGGGGCCTGCGCGCGCACCCCGACGGGCGGCACCCCATCGGACCGGTCACCTCCGGAATCCTGCGGGGCATCGAGGACGGCTGGTTCACCGGCGAGATCGCCGAGTCCGCCTTCCGCTACCAACAGGGCCTGGAGAAGGGGGAGAAGAAGGTGGTGGGCGTCAACGTCCACACCGGTTCCGTCACCGGCGACCTGGAGATCCTGCGGGTCAGCCACGAGGTGGAGCGGGAGCAGGTGCGGTCCCTCGCGACCCGCAAGGACGCCCGCGACGAGGGCGCGGTGCGCTCCGCGCTGGACGCCATGCTCGCCGCCGCGCGCGGTGGCACCAACATGATCAGCCCGATGCTCGACGCGGTACGGGCCGAGGCGACCCTGGGCGAGATCTGCGGGGTGCTGCGCGACGAGTGGGGCGTCTACACCGAGCCGCCGGGGTTCTGACGGGCGGAGGTCTCCCGCACCCGCGTACGAGAAGTGACCGTCAGCCGCTCGACGTCCGGGTCGGGCGGCTGTCGACGTCCACGTGCCGGTCGGCTCCGGGCGGCTCCCCGTGGTCACCGGCCGCCGGTGCGACGGCGGCCGGGACAGCGGCAGCGGTGGGGGCGGCCAGTCCGTACAGGAGGACCTGGGTGAAGCCGCGCACCCACTCCTCGTCCGCCGGCTCCGCGCTCACCAGGGTGCGGTGGACCACCGCACCCGCCACCATGTCGAAGATCAGGTCGACCGTGCGGGTGGCCTCCGCCGTGTCCGGCTCGGGTGCCAGCTCACCCCGCGCCTGGGCCCGTGCCCGGCCGGCCAGGACGAGCCGCTTCTGCCGCTCGACGATGGAGGCGCGGATGCGTTCCCGCAGCGCGTCGTCCCGCGTCGACTCCGCGACCACCGCCATCAGGCCGCTCCTGGCCTCCGGGAGGGCGAGGATCGCCGCGAACTGGAGCACCACGCCCTCGATGTCGGCGGCCAGCGAGCCGCGGTCGGGCAGTTCCAGCGCGTCGAAGAGCTCGGCGACCGCGTCCACCACGAGTTCGTTCTTGCCGGCCCAGCGCCGGTAGAGGGTCGTCTTCGCAACCCCGGCGCGTGTCGCGACGTCTCCCAGGGTGAGCCGCGACCAGCCGAGTTCGACCAGGGCCGCCCGCGTCGCGGCCAGGATCGCGGTGTCCGCGGTGGCGCTGCGCGGGCGTCCGGTGCGGCTCGGGGGCATGCGGCTGTGCATCCTTCGACCATAACCGGCGGTTCTCGTGCGGTCGTGAGGGAGATCACCAGGAGACGGTGGTCCGGAGGCACTCGGTGCCATTACGCTACGACTCGTAGCGAAAGCCTGTGCGCCGACCGACGCACCCGGCCGACGTGAGCGACCACCACTGGCCCGGGTGGGGACCCGGTGCCGCACGACAACGAATACCCCGGTTCTCGTCCCGGCCGGGGGTCCGGGGCCGTCCCCCGGGGTATGGACCACACACGCGCGGGAACGGGGGAGGATAGACGCATGCAGCCACGGAACATGTCCATGAGCGGAGTCGTCGACCTCGCCGCGGTGAAGGCGGCCCAGGAGGCCAAGGCGAAGGCGGAGCAGGCGCGCGCCGAAGCGGCCCGGGAGGGCGGGGGAGGCGCCGTCTCCCCGGCCGACCTCGTTTCCGACGTCGACGAGGCCGGGTTCGAGCTCGACGTCCTCCAGCGGTCCACCGAAGTGCCCGTCGTCATCGACTTCTGGGCCGAGTGGTGCGAGCCGTGCAAGCAGCTGAGCCCCGTCCTGGAGCGGCTGGCCCTCGAGTACAACGGGCGCTTCGTCCTTGCCAAGATCGACGTCGACGCCAACCAGATGCTGATGCAGCAGTTCGGGATCCAGGGGATCCCGGCCGTCTTCGCGGTGGTGGCCGGTCAGGCCCTGCCGCTCTTCCAGGGAGCCGCGGGCGAGGCGCAGATCCGCCAGACCCTGGACCAGTTGGTGCAGGTCGCCGAGGAACGCTTCGGTCTCACCGGCCTGACGGTCGACGCCGACGCCGCGCCGGGCGCCGTACAGGCGGCTCCCGTGGTGCCCCCTGGGCCGCACGACGCCCTGCTGGAGGCCGCCGTACAGGCCCTGGACGCGGGGGACTTCGGGGGCGCCGTACAGGCGTACCGGAACGTACTGAACGACGATCCGGCCAACTCGGAGGCCAAACTGGGTCTCGCGCAGGCCGAGTTGCTCCTGCGGGTGCAGGGTCTGGACCCGCAGCGGACCCGTGAGGAGGCCGCCGCGAAGCCGGCCGACGCGCAGGCGCAGATCGCCGCCGCCGACCTGGATCTGGTGGGTGGTCATGTGGAGGACGCGTTCGGGCGGCTCATCGAGACCGTCCGGCGTACGGCGGGTGACGACCGGGACGCCGTACGGCTGCGGCTCCTGGAGCTGTTCGAGGTCGTGGGCGCCGACGACCCACGGGTGGCGGCGGCTCGCCGGGCGCTCGCGCGGGCCCTGTTCTGAGCGGGCCGGGGCGGGTGTTCTGAGCGGGGTGCGAGCCCGGTTCTGACCAGTCGCTAAACGCGCGGGTGTGTGGTGCCCGCGTGAAAGATCTGGCGACGGACTGCCGGAGCGGCCGCGCTTTACCAAAACTTGGTAAACGCGGCCGCTGTTACTTCAAGTAAGTTTCGGCCGTTGATCTGTCGGACTCTGTCCATTCATCAACAGTTTTGTCCTCCCCTTCTCTGCCACCGAGCGTCGTCGGCCGAGACCGGTGGGTCGTTGTTCGGTTATCCGGCCGTTACTAGCGAGTAACGAACCCCCTTGTGCGGGCGCCGAGAATGCACCACGATCGGCCACGCTCGGTCCATTCGCGTACCCCGACAGCCGGTTGGGTCCAACGGGAACCAGGGTCCCCACCGGGCAGGGTCGACGGCAGTGGCGTCGACTCTTGGGCAGGGGGGTCTTCGCCGTCCGGCGGAGCCTGTCCAGCAAGGTTGTGCGTGATGCGTGTCAGGCGCGACCAGTGGTTGTCGCTCGGGGGTGATCGCCGGTGATTCGGGCGCGTTCGCGCCGTCGAGTGCAGGCGCTCTCCTTCCCGAGGACGTAGCACTTCTCCCATCCCTGCCCGGCTGAGCCGTCTGTCGATAGGACAGTCAGGGCCAGGAGATGTACGTCCGAGAAGGAGGAAAATATGGAGTCCCAGGTGCGTGGCGGGACCAGATGGAAGCGCTTCGCTGTGGTCATGGTGCCCAGCGTCGCCGCCACGGCGTGTATAGGTGTGGCCCTGGCTCAGGGTGCACTTGCCGCGTCGTTCAGTGTGTCGGGGCAGTCGTTCAAGGTCACGGCCAAGGAGCTCAACGGTAAGGGTTTCTCCCAGTACGGGGCCATCGACGCGGGCTACACCCTCGACGGTAAGAAGACGGCTCACCCGGTGGCGGTGTCGGCGTTCACGAGCGCCAACATCGAGAAGATGTGCCAGTCGGTCGTCACGCCGAACATCCCGCTGCTGGGGTCTGTGACCCTGCGGCTGGAGGCGGGTGACAGCAGCGATGAGGACAAGCAGGTCGCTGCGACCAACCTGTACATCGACGTCGAGGACCTTGGCGCGGACGCCGAGTTCACCAACATCGACATCGGTGTGGCGGGCAAGGACCTCAAGGGCGCGAAGATGAAGGCCAATGAATCGGCCAACCCCTTCGGTTTCGCCCAGCAGGCCGACTCGGTGAAGCTCAGCAAGGTCAAGCAGACGGCGTGGGCGACCACCGCGGGAACGTTCAAGCTCCCCGGCCTCAGCATGAAGCTGTCCACGGGCACCAGCGCGGAGTGCTACTAGGCATTCGGTGACGGGCGGGGGAGCCGGAAGGCGTCCCCGCCCGTCGCTCCCGCGTCTGCCTTTGCGCACATCGCGCCCATCTTCATCCCAGTACCACCTTCACCACAGCAAAAGCCGCACCAGGGAGCTGTTTTCCATGAGCGCCGAGACTTCTGCCGAGCCCGGTCAGTTCACTCGCCGGAGGCTGCAGTTCCGTGCGTGGCGGGGTACTCGCCCGTTCTGGGCCGGCCTGTTCGTCGTGATCGCCGGCTTTCCGATCATGTACTTCCCGTACGCGCACCTCCAGGTCGGTCACCTGACGCTGGCCATGGCCACCACCGCGGGGGCCGGCTCGCTGATCATCGGCGTGCTACTGGTCGTCCTGGGCATCAGCCTGTGGGTGCAGAAGCACATCCGCACTTTCGCGGGCGTCGCGGCGATTCTGCTGGGACTGGTGTCCCTGCCCGTCTCCAACTTCGGTGGCTTCATCGTCGGCTTCCTGTTCGCGCTCATCGGTGGCGCGATGGCGGTGTCATGGGCGCCGGGCCCGTCGCCGGAGGAGCAGGTGAATGAGTCCGGCTCCCAGGAGGGCGGCGCCCCGCAGGCGGCGGCCCCCGAGGACGGCACTCCCGAGGTCAGTACCCCCGAGGCCCCGTACAGCGAGGGCCCGGTGTTCACCAAGGACGACCGGCTGGACGAGCCGAACGATCTGTCAGGAACGAGCCCGGGGACCGGGGCATACGGGAGGCACAGTGCCGGCTGACGAGGTGACCCACGGGACTGACGTGGACGCGTCCCGTGTGAGAACCGGGCCGCGGCACGCCGCGCCCAGGAAGCCGATCTTCACCAGGTTCCACGTGCCTGCCGGGAAGGCGATAGCCCTGGCGGCGATGCCGACCGCAGTGCTGATGGGCATGGGCTTCACGCCCACGCTCGCCAACGCGGACGACCAGCCGGCGTCGAACAGCAAGCTGGCCGACGAGTACAAGGACTGCGTCGCCGCCATGACGGACGACGCCTCGGCCTCGGCCTCGCCGTCGCCCTCCGCCTCGGCGAGTGACGACGCGTCGCAGTCCCCGGACACGGGCGACACGGCGGAGCCGACCCCGTCGGTGACGACCTCCGCGGATGCCACGGACCCGGGCAAGGACTCTTCGTCGGATTCAGGTTCCGACGACAAGGCCGACCCCACGCCTTCCGCCTCGGAGACCAAGTCGACCTCGGGCGACGGCGGCGACACCGCCACCCCGGCCCCGTCGGCGTCCGAGACGAGCAAGAACATACTCGAGACCATCGGCGACACCATCGGCGACATCCTCACCGGCGGCGGCCACGCCACGGAGAGTGCGAGCGCGAGCCCGGCCCCCTCGGCCTCCGCGTCCGCCTCCGAGAGCGCGGGCGAGGACACGCCGACCAGTTCCTCCGACGCCGCCAAGGGGACGAGGGAGACGACCGGCAAGGTCACCGACACGGCGAAGAACACCGTGAAGGACGTGACCGACGCCGCGTCGAAGGCGGCCAACGACACCACCAAGACGGCCGAGGACACGACCGCGGCCGCCACGGCGTCCCCCAGTCCCTCGGCGAGCGCGAGCTCCACCGCGAAGGCCGACGACTGCGAGGTCGCCTCGGACGACACGGGCGCAGTCGACAACACGATCCTGCTGCCCGACGACCCCTGGTACCTGAACGCCAGTTCACTGACGCTCAACGGCGCCGACTACCAGGGCATAGTCAAGGTCCGGACGGCCAGCGGCAAGGTCAAGGAAGTCCTGAAGTACGTCATATCCGGCGGCACGAAAATCGTCGACCTGCACCAGACGGTGAACGACGAGCAGTCCGGCAAGACGTACCACGTCCAGTCGGCCAAGGGTAAAGAGTCCACCATCGAGGGTGGCAAGACGGTCATGTACACCGAGAGCATCTCGGGGAACCTGTTCGGCCTGATACCGCTCACCTTCAGCGTGAAGAGCCCGCCGCCGCTGAACATCCCGTACATCGTGTTCACCAACGCGAAGGTCCAGCAGGCCGGCCAGTTCGGCGGCACGCTCACGGTCCCCGGACTGCACCAGTACATCGACTGAGCACCCCCCAGAGCCCGTTCGGGAGCCGCACAAGCGCTGAGGGCGCACCCTGTCACAGGGTGCGCCCTCAGTCGCGTAGGAGGTCCGCGTCGGCCAGAACGGCAAGCCGTTGGCCGGCGACCCGGAATTGTCCAGGCACCAGCAGGCAGTGGTCACTCAAAACATCCGTAAGATCAGGGAGAACATCCGAGTCGCCATGGAAAGGTTCAAGGCGCGTGGCTGCTGATCTCTCCCCGACCTTGGGTGAGGTGCTGCGGCAACTCGCCCAGGCCGTCGGCCGCTACGACGGCGATGCCTCGTTCGCTGACGGCCACGACCGCTGGTCCCTCTACCGCGTGGCGATGGACACTCCCGCCGCACTGCCGCTGCTGTTCGAGGCGGTGTCCTTGAAAGCGGACGGTGCACTGGCATCCGGAGTCGTCGGTGACGTCCTGGAACGCGTACCGGCGGGCGAGCGCGCGCGATGGGTCGGTGTCCTCCCGCTGAACGTGCGCGACTTTTCCGCGCGCCGAGTATCGGTTGCCCCGGGGTCCCAGCCCGTGCGGGCAGCTGACCGGTGGGGACGGGAGAACTTCGACGCCCTGGCGTGGTCGTCGTTCGCGCCGCCGAGGCGCGACACCCGCGGCAGCCACTGACTGCGCGAAAGACGAAGGCGCCCCCTGCCGCAGGGGGCGCCCTCAGGAGCCTTGACGGGCCCGTCAGTTGGCGTGCTCGCCGCCACCCAGGTGGTGGACGCGCAGCATGTTGGTGGTGCCCGCGACGCCGGGGGGCGAGCCGGCCGTGATGATGCAGATGTCGCCCGGGTTGAAGCGGTTGAGCTTGGCGATCTCCTGGTCGACCAGGTCGACCATCTCGTCCGTGCTGTTCACGAACGGCACGACGTGCGACTCCACGCCCCAGCTGAGCGCCAGCTGGTTGCGGGTGCCCTCGTCGGTGGTGAACGCGATGATCGGCTGGACCGCGCGGTAGCGCGACAGCCGGCGCGCGGTGTCACCGGACTGGGTGAAGGCGACCAGGCCCCGGCCGCCGAGGAAGTCCGCGATCTCGCAGGCGGCACGGGCCACCGAACCGCCCTGCGTGCGCGGCTTCTTGCCCGGGACGAGCGGCTGCAGGCCCTTGGACATCAGCTCCTGCTCGGCCGCGACGACGATCTTCGACATCGTCTTCACGGTCTCGATCGGGTACGCGCCCACGCTCGACTCCGCCGACAGCATGACCGCGTCCGCGCCGTCCAGGATCGCGTTGGCGACGTCGGACGCCTCGGCGCGGGTCGGGCGGGAGTTGGTGATCATCGACTCCATCATCTGGGTCGCCACGATCACCGGCTTGGCGTTGCGCCGGCACAGCTCGATCAGGCGCTTCTGCACCATGGGGACCCGCTCCAGCGGGTACTCGACGGCCAGGTCGCCACGGGCGACCATCACACCGTCGAACGCCATGACGACGTCCTCCATGTTGTCCACCGCCTGCGGCTTCTCCACCTTGGCGATGACGGGGACGCGGCGCCCCTCCTCGTCCATGATGCGGTGGACGTCGGCGACGTCCTTGGCGTCCCGGACGAAGGACAGCGCGACGAGGTCGCAGCCCATGCGCAGTGCGAAGCGCAGGTCGTCGATGTCCTTCTCGGACAGCGCCGGAACGTTCACGGCCGTGCCGGGCAGGTTGATGCCCTTGTGGTCGGAGACGACACCGCCCTCGATGACGATCGTCTTCACCCGCGGGCCCTCGACGTCCAGGACCTTCAGCTCGACGTTTCCGTCGTTGATCAGGACCTGGTCGCCACGCGAGACGTCACCGGGCAGGCCCTTGTACGTCGTCCCGCAGATCTGCTTGTCGCCGGGCACGTCCTCGGTGGTGATGACGAACTCGTCGCCGCGCTCCAGCTCGACCGGGCCCTCGGCGAAGGTCTCCAGGCGGATCTTCGGCCCCTGGAGGTCGGCGAGGACACCGATGGCCCGGCCGGTCTCCTTGGCGGCGGCCCGGACCCGGTCGTACCGGCCCTGGTGCTCGGCGTGGCTGCCGTGGCTGAAGTTGAAGCGGGCCACGTTCATGCCGGCTTCGATCAGGGACACGAGCATCTCGTGGGAGTCGACCGCGGGGCCGAGAGTACAGACGATTTTCGAACGGCGCATGAGGCGATCCTATCGGTTTGTTTCGCTACGGAATATTCCGTCTGGTGGAAGATGCAAATGGGCGGGTCCGCGCTCAGGCGTGTTACTGACGTGTAATTCCTCAGCGGCCCTTTCCGACCAGTGCGTAGGTCTGTGTGGCGATCTCCAGTTCCTCGTCGGTCGGCACCACGGCCACGGCGACCCGGGCCCCCGTCGGGGAGATCAGCCGCGGCCCGCCGTCGCGTACGGCGTTCAGCTCGCCGTCCACCGCGAGGCCCAGCCCCTCAAGACCGGCCACCGCCGCCTCCCGCACCGGCGCCGAGTTCTCCCCGACCCCGGCCGTGAAGGCGACCGCGTCCACCCGGCCGAGCACCGCGTAATAGGCGCCGATGTATTTCCGCAGGCGGTGAATGTAGATGTCGAAGGCCAGCGCGGCCTGTTCGTCACCCTCGTCGACCCGGCGGCGGATCTCCCGCATGTCGTTGTCCCCGCACAGACCGATCAGACCGCTCCTCTTGTTGAGAAGAGTGTCGATCTCGTCCGTTGACATTCCGCCAACGCGCATCAAATGGAAGATGACGGCAGGGTCCATGTCTCCGGAGCGCGTACCCATCACGAGCCCCTCCAGCGGCGTGAGCCCCATGGAGGTGTCCACGCACCGGCCACCGCGCACGGCGGACGCGGACGCCCCGTTGCCGAGGTGCAGCACGATCACGTTGACGTCCTCGGGGGCCCTGCCGAGCAGCTTCGCGGTCGCCCGCGACACGTAGGCGTGCGAGGTCCCGTGGAATCCGTAGCGCCTGATCCGGTGCGCGTCGGCGGTCTCCACGTCGATCGCGTAGCGGGCGGCCGACTCCGGCATCGTGGTGTGGAAGGCGGTGTCGAAGACGGCGACCTGGGGCAGGTCGGGCCGCAGCGCCGACGCGGTACGGATACCGGTCAGGTTGGCCGGGTTGTGCAGCGGCGCCACCGGGATCAGCCGCTCGATCTCGGCGAGCACCCGCTCGTCGACGACGGTCGGCTCGGTGAAGTACTTGCCGCCGTGCACCACCCGGTGCCCCACGGCGAGGAGTTCGGGCGAGTCGAGCCCCAGCCCGTCCTTCGCCAGCTCCTCAGCCACGGACTTCAGGGCGGCGTCGTGGTTCGCGATCGGGCCGGTCCACTCGCGGCTTTCACCGCCCCGCGAGACCGGCGTGTGCGACAGCCGGGAACTCGCCTCCCCGATGCGCTCGACGAGCCCCACGGCCAGCCGGCTGCTGTCGCGCATGTCGAGCAGCTGGTACTTCACCGACGAGGAGCCGGAGTTGAGGACGAGGACGCGGGTCGCGCTCACTGGTCGGTCGCCTTCTCGCTGGGGGACTGGGACTGGGACTGGGACTGGGACTGGGCCTGGATCGCCGTGATGGCGACGGTGTTGACGATGTCCTGGACGAGCGCGCCCCGGGACAGGTCGTTGACCGGCTTGCGCAGGCCCTGGAGCACCGGCCCTACCGCGATCGCGCCGGCCGAACGCTGCACGGCCTTGTAGGTGTTGTTGCCCGTGTTGAGGTCGGGGAAGATCAGCACGCTGGCCTGGCCGGCGACCTCCGAGCCCGGCAGCTTGGTCTCGGCGACCGTCGGCTCCACCGCGGCGTCGTACTGGATGGGGCCCTCGATCTTCAGGTCGGGCCGCCGGGCACGGACCAGCTCGGTCGCCTCCCGCACCTTGTCGACGTCGGCCCCCGAGCCGGACGTGCCGGTCGAGTACGACAGCATCGCGATCCTCGGCTCGACGCCGAACCGCGCGGCGGTGGCGGCCGACTGGATGGCGATGTCGGCGAGCTGCTCGGCGTCGGGATCGGGGTTCACCGCGCAGTCGCCGTAGACGAGGACCTTGTCCGCGAGGCACATGAAGAAGACCGACGAGACGATGCCCGCGTCCGGCCGGGTCTTGATGATCTCGAAGGCCGGGCGGATGGTCGCGGCCGTCGAGTGCACCGAACCGGACACCATGCCGTCGGCGAGACCCTCCTGCACCATCAGGGTGCCGAAGTAGTTCACGTCGGAGACGACGTCGTAGGCCAGCTCCACCGTGACCCCCTTGTGGGCGCGCAGCCGGGCGTACTTCTCGGCGAAAGAGTCCCGCAGCTCGCTGGTGGCCGGGTCGATCAGCTGGGTCCCGCCCAGGTCGATGCCGAGATCGGCGGCCTTCTTGCGGATCTGGTCGGCCGGGCCGAGCAGTGTCAGGTCGCACACACCGCGCCGCAGCAGCACCTCGGCGGCGTGCAGCACGCGCGCCTCGGTGCCCTCGGGCAGCACCACCCGCCGCCGGTCGGTACGGGCCTGGTCGAGCAGCTTGTGCTCGAACATCATCGGCGTCACCCGGTCACTGCTCGGCGTGGACACCCGCTTCAGCAGCCCCGCGGTCTCCACGTACCGCTCGAAGAGCCCGAGCGCGGTCTCCGCCTTGCGCGGGGTGGCCGCGTTCAACTTCCCCTCCAGGGAGAAGAGTTCGGCCGCGGTCGGGAAGCTGTTGCCGGCCACCGACAGCACCGGGGTGCCGGGCGCGAGCCGGGCGGCCAGGGTGAGCACCTCGTCGCTCGGCACCTCCCCCAGGGTGAGCAGCAGGCCCGCTATCGGCGGGGTGCCGGCGCTGTGCGCGGCCATCGAACCGACGACCAGGTCGGCGCGGTCGCCCGGGGTGACGACCAGGCAGCCCGGGGTCAGGGCGTGCAGGAAGTTCGGCAGCATCGCGCCGCCGAAGACGAAGTCGAGCGCGTCCCGGGCGAGCCCCGAGTCGTCACCGAGCAGCACCTTCGCGCCGAGGGCCTGGGAGATCTGCGCGACGGTGGGCGCGGACAGGGCGGGTTCGTCGGGGACCACGTAGCAGGGCACGGGCAGCCGGGAGTCGAGTCGGCGGGCGATCTCGTCCCGGTCGTCCCGGGCGACCCGGTTGGTGACCATGGCGAGGATGTCGCAGCCGAGACCGTCGTAGGCGCGGTGGGCGTTGCGGGTCTCGGCGAGCACGGACTCGGTGCTCTGTCCCCGGCCGCCCACCACGGGGATGACGGCCGCGCCGAACTCGTTGGCGAGCCGGGCGTTGAGGGACAGCTCGTCGGGCAGCTGGGTGGCGGCGAAGTCGGTGCCGAGGACGAGGACGACGTCGTAGTCCCGGGCCACGAGGTGGAACCGGTCGACGAGCGCCGACACCAGCGCGTCGGTGCCCTGCTCGGCCTGGAGCGCGGACGCCTCCGGGTAGTCCATGCCGTAGACGGTCGCCGGGTCCTGTGACAGGCGGTAGCGGGCGCGCAGCAGTTCGAAGAGGCGGTCGGGCCCGTCGTGGACGAGAGGGCGGAAGACCCCCACCCGGTCGACCTGGCGGGTCAGGAGCTCCATGACCCCCAGCTCGACGACCTGGCGGCCGTCGCCGCGGTCGATACCGGTCACGTACACGCTGCGCGTCACGCGTGCTCTCCGTTTCGTCTTGAGCGGGAAGTGGGAGTGTGGGGGCCTCATAAAAATCGCCCACCGAGGTGAGCAGAACCCTCTTGACAATACCTCCGGGCCTGGTTAAGACGCCCGTCAGGACAGGGGTGGGGAAAGGGCGAAACGGGTTGTACGGCACGGAAGCGACATCGCCGGGCGGGGCATGAAACAATCGGCCTGGCTCACCGGTCTCAACAGCGAGCAGGAGACACGCACGATGCGCATCGGAGTTCTCACCGCAGGTGGCGACTGCCCTGGTCTGAACGCAGTGATCCGGTCGGTCGTGCACCGCGCGGTCGACCACTACGGCGACGAGGTCATCGGGTTCGAGGACGGCTACGCCGGCCTGCTCGACGGCCGCTACCGCACCCTCGACCTCGACGCGGTGAGCGGCATCCTGGCCCGCGGCGGCACCATCCTCGGCTCCTCCCGCCTGGAGCGCGACCGGCTGCGCGAGGCCTGCGAGAACGCGCTCGACATCGCGCGCGACTTCGGCATCGACGCGCTGATCCCCATCGGCGGCGAGGGCACGCTCACCGCGGCGCGCATGCTGGCCGACGCCGGCCTGCCCGTCGTCGGCGTCCCGAAGACGATCGACAACGACATCTCCTCCACGGACCGCACCTTCGGTTTCGACACCGCGGTCGGGGTCGCCTCCGAGGCGATGGACCGCCTGAAGACGACCGCCGAGTCCCACCAGCGGGTCATGGTCGTCGAGGTCATGGGCCGGCACGCGGGCTGGATCGCGCTGGAGTCCGGCATGGCGGCCGGCGCGCACGGCATCTGCCTGCCCGAGCGCCCCTTCGACCCGGCCGACCTGGTGAAGATGGTCGAGGAGCGCTTCGCCCGCGGCAAGCGGTTCGCGGTGGTGTGCGTGGCCGAGGGCGCCCACCCGGCCGAGGGGTCCATGGACTACGACAAGGGCGAGATCGACGCGTTCGGTCACGAGCGCTTCCAGGGCATCGGTACGGCGCTGGCGTTCGAGCTGGAGCGCCGGCTCGGCAAGGAGGCCAAGCCGGTCATCCTCGGCCACGTCCAGCGCGGTGGCGTTCCGACGGCGTACGACCGGGTGCTCGCCACCCGCTTCGGCTGGCACGCCGTGGAGGCCGCGCACCGCGGTGAGTTCGGCAGGATGACGGCGCTGCGCGGGACGGACATCGTGATGGTGCCGCTCGCGGAGGCGGTCACCGAACTGAAGACGGTGCCGAAGGACCGGATGGACGAGACCGAGTCGGTCTTCTAGCCGGCCGCTAACCGGTGTTGTCCCGGACGGCCGTCCAGAAGCGGTCGATGATCCCGTCGAGGAAGTCCCGGCCGGCGTCGCCCGAGGCGCTCGCCGCCGCGCCGCCGCCCCACCTGAGGGTGGCGGCCATCTGCCCCTGGTAGTCCTTGTGCAGCTCCCGGAGGGTGTCCTCCAGGAGCCGCCGGTCCAGGGGCACCGTTTTCGCGAGCGGCCGCACGTACGCCTGCCAGCGGGTGGTCACGGCGCCGCGCAGGAGCTCGGCGAGTCGCGCGTCGCGTCCCGTGACGCTGACGTAGTCGGGGAGCGAGAGGTCGAGCAGCCGGGCGAGCGCGGCGGACTGACGCTCGGTGCCGCGCCACGCGTCGTTGTCCTCCATGTGGAGATAGGCGAGGAGTTCCAGACCGACGGTGCGGGCGACGTCGTCCGGCGCCAGGCCGTGTGCGACGCGGTGCTCCCGCAGGGTCCGCGGCCTGCCGATGAGTTCACCGGGGGAGCACCACAACACGCCCGCGAGGGCGGTGAGTTCGAGGCCGACGGGCGCGCTCGTGCCGCTTTCCCAGGTGAGGACGAGGTCCGGGGTGACATGCGAGAGCCCATAGGAGGCGCGCATGCCGTAGGCGACGTGCTGGGGTCCCATGCCGAGGGCGGTGCGGAGTCTGCGGGCGGCGGGGGCGTCGAAGGGGGGAGTGGGCTTGTTCGGCGGAGCTGGAGTTCGGCGCACGGCCCACAAGGTAGGGGCCACCGCGGCGCGTTGACTACGGTCTGTTCGGCCAGGATCACGCATCGTGGGAACGTGGGGTTCCGGCCGTGCCCGGGAAATGGCCGGAGATCGTCCGTCGCCCGGACGGGGTGGGTGTCGAACGCCGTGCCGAACGGCGCCTCGGGCGCCCGGGCCGGGGCACGATCTCCCCGCAACCGGCGAATGGCAAGGCGGGGCGGCATATTCACCCGCGCCCGCAGCCGCCCGGACGCCCGCACCCCACGACGGCCGGCGACCGCGCGGGTCGCCCACAGTGACGGACGCCGAAGAGGTGTACGGCACGCCCGGCCCGGCGGACGCCCGCCCGGACGCCGGGAAAGCGCGGCGCAAACCGAACCCTCGCCGCCGCCCCGCGCGGGGTGGTCGGAGGCGTCGTTCAGCGGGCCGGGCCCGTCGTCCGGACCCAGCGGTACACCAGTTCGGGTCTGCCCACCTGTCCGTAGAGCGGCTTGCGCTCCGCCCGGCCGCCGTCCACCAGGTGTTCCAGATAGCGCCGGGCGGTGATGCGGGAGATTCCCACCGTCTCCGCGACGCCCGTCGCCGTGAAGCCCTCCGCGCTGTCCCGCAGCGCGACCGTCACCCGCTCCAGGGTCGGCGCGCTCAGGCCCTTCGGCAGCGCCGCGGGGCCGGGGGCCCGGAGGGTCGCGAGCGCCCGGTCGACCTCGTCCTGGCCGCTGGCCTCACCCGCCGCCGCGTGGAACTCCGCGTAGCGGATCAGCCGGTCGCGCAGCGTGCCGAACGTGAACGGCTTGAGCACGTACTGCACGACGCCCAGCGACACGCCCTCCCGCACCACCGCCAGGTCACGGGCCGACGTCACGGCGATCACGTCCGCCTGATGTCCCGCCGCCCGCAGCGAGCGGGCCAGCTGCAGCCCGTGCACGTCCGGCAGGTGCAGGTCCAGAAGCAGCAGGTCCACCGCCGTCCGCTCCAGCGCGCGGCGCGCCTCCGCGCCGGTGTGCGCCCTGCCCACGGCCACGAACCCCGGCACCCGGCCGACGTACAGGACGTGGGCGTCGGCGGCGACGGGATCGTCCTCGACGACCAGGACACGGATGGGCTGCTCGGTCGTCATGCGTCGCCTCCAGGGGCAGTGCCGCTCACGGCGGCCCGTTCGGCGGGGCCGCCCTCGGCGGGCGCCCCGGGGGTGCCCGCCGAGGCCCCCGGAGTGCCCGCCGTCGCGGCCCCGGCGGTGCCCGTCCTCGTGGCCTCCGGAGTGCCCGCCGTCGCGGTGTCCGCCGCCCGCTCCGCGTCCTCGCCCAGCGCGAGCCGGACCTCGAACAGCGCGCCGCCCTCGTCGGCAGCCGTGACCGACAGGGTGCCGTCGTGGCGGTGCACCGCCTGGCGGACCAGGGCGAGACCAAGGCCCCGGCCGCCCGGTCCCGCCGGTTTCGTGGAGAACCCGCGCCGGAAGACGGCCTCGGTGTGGGCCGGGTCGACGCCCGCGCCGGTGTCCGACACCCGCAGCACCAGCGAGGAACCGTCCGTGTAGGCCGTCACCGTCACCCGGGCCGGCACGCTGCCCTGCGCCGCGTCCACCGCGTTGTCGATCAGGTTGCCGAGGATCGTCACCAGGTCCCGGGCGGGCAGCGACGCCGGGAGCAGACCGTCGTCGAGGCTGCTGTCCTCGGACACCACCAGCTCCACGCCCCGCTCGTTGGCCTGGGCCGTCTTGCCGAGCAGCAGGGCCGCCAGTACCGGCTCGCCGACCGCGGAGACCACCTGGTCGGTGAGGGTCTGGGCCAGTTCGAGTTCGGCGGTCGCGAAGTCCACCGCCTCCTCGGCCCGGCCCAGTTCGATCAGCGAGACGACCGTGTGCAGGCGGTTGGCCGCCTCGTGCGCCTGCGAGCGGAGGGCCTGGGTGAAGCCGCGTTCGGAGTCCAACTCGCCCATGAGGGACTGGAGTTCGGTGACATCGCGGAGGGTGACGACCGTGCCCCGGCGCTCTCCACCGGACACCGGCGAGGTGTTCACCACCAGCACGCGGTCCGCCGTCAGCAGCACCTCGTCCACCCTCGGCCCGGACGCCAGCAGCGCCCCCGTCAGCGGGGCCGGCAGCCCGAGGTCCGCGACGGACCTGCCCACCACGTCACCTCCCACCCCCAGCAACTCCCGTCCGCCGTCGTTGATGAGCGCCACACGGTACTGCCCGTCCAACATCAGCAGCCCCTCGCGTACGGCGTGCAGCGCGGCCTGGTGGTAGTCGTGCATGTGACTGAGCTCGGCCGCGTTCATGCCGTGCGTGTGACGGCGCAGCCGGGCGTTGATCACGTACGTGCCGAACGCGCCCAGCGCGAGGGCGCCGGCCGCGGCCGCGAGCAGCGCCGTCACCTGGCCCTGCACCCGCTTGCTGATCGCCTCGACCTTGATGCCGGCGCTGACCAGGCCGATGACCCGCTGGTCGTCGTCCTCGACCGGGGTGACCGCCCGGACCGACGCGCCGAGGGTGCCGGTGAACGTCTCGGTGAAGGTGTCGCCGCGCAGCGCCCGGTCGATGTTGCCGCGGAAGTGCAGGCCGATCTGGTCGGGCCTCGGGTGCGTCCAGCGGATGCCCTGCGGGTTCATGATCGTGACGAAGTCGACCCCGGTGTCCCGCTGGACCCGCAGGGCGTACGGCTGGAGGGTGGCCGAGGGGTCGGCGGTGCCGATCGCCGCCCGGACGGAGGGGGCGTCCGCGACCGACCGGGCCACCGCCACCGCCTGGCGGCCCGCCGCGTCCTGGGCCTGGCTGCGGTCGCTGACGTAGGTGAACAGCGCGTAGCCGGCGACCAGGACCGCTATCAGCACGGCCTGCATGCCGAAGAGCTGGCCGGCCAGGCTGCGGGGCCGGGGGACGGGGATGCGCATGCCGTCAGTCTGCCTCCGATGTCGGTGTGAACTAAATGAACGGAAGGGTGACCGCCTTCACAGGCCGGGAGATAGTCACGACATTCCCCTGAACCCCCGGACGTGAGCCGCACGCCGGTAAGGCCGACGACGTCGTCAAGGAGGGCCGCCGTGACCAGCGCAGCCGATACGGCATCCGCCGCACCCCCCGCCAAGCGGGACCGCACCCACTACCTCTACATCGCGGTGATCGTCGCGGTCGCCATCGGAATCACCGTCGGTCTGGTCGCGCCGGACTTCGCGGTCGAGCTGAAGCCCCTCGGTACGGGCTTCGTCAACCTGATCAAGATGATGATCTCGCCGATCATCTTCTGCACGATCGTGCTGGGCATCGGCTCGGTGCGCAAGGCCGCCAGGGTCGGCGCGGTCGGCGGTATCGCCCTGCTGTACTTCACGATCATGTCGCTGGTCGCCCTGGCCATCGGTCTGGTCGTCGGCAACATCCTGGAGCCGGGCACCGGCCTCGCGGTGACCGACGCGATCAAGGACGTCGGTCACGCACAGGTCGACGCGGAGGCGAAGAACACCACCGACTTCCTGCTCGGCATCATCCCGACCACGATCGTGTCCGCCTTCACCGAGGGCGAGGTGCTCCAGACCCTGCTGGTCGCACTGCTCACCGGCTTCGCGCTGCAGGCCATGGGCCCGGCCGGACAGCCGGTACTGCGCGGGGTCGAGCACATCCAGCGGCTCGTCTTCCGCATCCTCGCGATGGTGATGTGGGCGGCGCCGGTCGGCGCGTTCGGCGCGATGGCGGCCGTCGTCGGCTCGGCGGGCGTCGACGCCCTGAAGAGTCTCGCCGTGCTGATGCTCGGCTTCTACGCCACCTGCTTCCTCTTCGTCTTCATCGTGCTCGGCACGCTGCTGCGGCTGGTCGCGGGCCTCAACATCCTCACCCTGTTCAGGTACCTGGGCCGCGAGTTCCTGCTGATCCTGTCGACCTCGTCGTCCGAGTCGGCGCTGCCGCGGCTCATCGCGAAGATGGAGCACCTGGGCGTCAGCAAGCCGGTGGTCGGCATCACCGTCCCGACCGGCTACTCCTTCAACCTCGACGGCACCATGATCTACATGACCATGGCGTCCCTGTTCATCGCCGACGCCATGGGCACGCCGATGTCGGTGGGCGAGCAGATCCCGCTGCTGCTCTTCCTGTTCGTCGCCTCCAAGGGCGCGGCCGGCGTGACCGGCGCGGGCATGGCCACGCTGGCGGGCGGTCTCCAGTCGCACAAGCCGGCGCTGGTGGACGGCATCGGCCTGATCGTCGGCATCGACCGCTTCATGAGCGAGGCCCGCGCCCTGACGAACTTCGCGGGCAACGCGGTCGCCACCGTCCTGATCGGCACCTGGACGAAGGAGATCGACCGCGAGCGCGTGGACCAGGTGCTCGCCGGGCAGCTCCCCTTCGACGAGAAGACGCTCCTGGACGACGACGAGGCCACCACCGCCGGTGTGCCCGAGCAGGGCGGAGAGAAGGAACTCGCCCGAGCCTGAGGAGGCGTCGGCAGGCGCCGCCCGCCCACCGCACGGCGGCTCCCGCCCACCCCACGGCGGCTCCCGCCCACCCCACGGCGGCCCCCCGGCCCGCCGGCCTCCGACCCACCGTCTCCGGGCGGCCGAGTACTCCCCCGTGGCTCGGTCGCCCGGTCCCCTTCCCCCCTCCTCACCGGCATACGGTGCGCAGGGCCGCCCGCCTCCTCGGCGGGCGGCCCTTTCCGTGTGCCGGCGCTGTTGCCTTGACGTCGGGGTCAAGGCTTACGTTCGTCCGTATGCGAATCGGCGAGCTGGCCGCACGGGCCGGGACCACGACGCGGACGCTGCGGTACTACGAGTCCCGGGGGCTGCTGCCCGCACGGCGGGGCGGCAACGGGTACCGGACGTACGACGAGGACGACCTGAAGCTGCTGCGGCAGATCAGGACGCTCCAGGACTTCGGGTTCGACCTGGAGGAGACCCGGCCCTTCGTGGAGTGTCTGCGGGCCGGGCATCCGGAGGGCGACGCGTGTCCCGCCTCGCTCGCGGTCTACCGGCGCAAGCTCGACGAACTCGACGAGCTGATCGGCGAACTGCGTGACGTGCGGGCGAAGGTCGGTGAGCAGCTCGTGCGGGCCGAGCGGGCCCGTGACGAGCTGGCGGCCGAGGCGCTGGCTCCGGGAGGTCCGGAGCCCGTGTGTGAACTGGGAGGGCGGAGACAATGATCAGGGCGGCGGGCGTGACCGAGGTGACGGACGCGGACTTCGAGACCGAGGTGATCGGGGCGGACCGGCCGGTGCTGGTGGAATTCACCGCCGACTGGTGTCCGCCGTGCCGGCAGATGGGGCCGGTGCTGACCGCCCTCGCCGCGGAGGAGGGCGAGCGGCTCAAGGTCGTACAACTGGACGTGGACACCAATCCGACGACGACGAACGCCTACCGGGTGCTGTCGATGCCGACGTTCATGGTGTTCAGGGGCGGCGAGCCGGTGAAGTCGATGGTGGGGGCGCGGCCCAAGCGGCGGCTCCTGGAGGAGCTGTCGGACGTCCTGTGACCCAGACCGCCCCGCGGCCCCGCCGGAAATGAGGAAATCCCCCGAGCAATTGCGCTCGGGGGATTTCTCTGGGTATATTCAATGGTTCGCGACTTCACGGGAGTTAGGTCGCAATAAGTTCAGTGAGCAGAGTATATCCGGGCGGGAGTGGAATTGTCAAACACCGACTTTCCAGACAGTGAATTGCGGCGCGAGCAGGAATTCGTCGACGGGCTGTACGCGCGTGTGGACGCCCTGCGTGGCGACACCGAGGGCGCCCTCACGGACGCGCTCACCCAGGGCAACACGCCCATGCAGGCCCGCCTGGAACGGGACATCCTGGTCGCCGAGCGGTCGGGACTGCTCGCCGCGCTCAACGCGGTGGACGGCTCCCTCTGCTTCGGCCGCATCGACCTCACCTCGGGCGTCAGCCACCACATCGGCCGGATCGGCCTGCGCGTCGACGACGCCGAGCGCACCCCGATCCTCATCGACTGGCGGGCCGACGTCGCCCGCCCCTTCTACCTCGCCACCGGCCACACCCCGATGGGTCTGCGCCGGCGCCGGCACCTCACCACCGAGGGGCGCCGGGTCACCGCCCTGCACGACGAGATCCTCGACCTCGGCGACCAGGAGCGCACCGGTCACGAGGACCCCACCGGCGACGCCGTGCTGCTCGCCGCGCTCGACTCGGCCCGCACCGGCCGGATGAGCGACATCGTGCAGACCATCCAGGCCGAACAGGACGAGATCATCCGCGCCCCGCACCGCGGGGTGCTGGTCGTCGAGGGCGGCCCGGGCACCGGCAAGACGGCCGTCGCCCTGCACCGGGCGGCGTACCTGCTGTACGAGCACCGGGAACTGCTCGCCAAGCGGGCCGTCCTGATCGTCGGACCCAACCCCGCCTTCCTCGGCTACATCGGGGAGGTGCTGCCCTCGCTGGGCGAGACCGGCGTGCTCCTGGCGACCGTCGGCGAACTCTTCCCCGGCGTGAAGGCGACCGCGACGGACACGCCCCGGGCCGCCGCCGTCAAGGGCCGCGCGGCCATGGCGGACGTCCTCGCCGCCGTCGTACGCGACCGGCAGAAACTGCCCGACCCGGTGATCACCATCGAGCACGACCGCGAGGTCCTGATGCTCGACGACGGCCTGGTGAACGTCGCCCGCGAGCGCACCCGGGAGGCGAACCTGCCGCACAACGTGGCGCGCGAGCACTTCGAGGGACACATCCTCAACACGCTCACCGACATGGTCGCCGAACGCATCGGCACGGACCCCTACGACGGCTCGAACCTCCTCGACCCCAGTGACATCACGCAGATCCGCGACGAACTCGCCGGCAACCCCGAAGTCTGGTCCGCCATCGACCAGTTGTGGCCGCGGCTGACCCCGCGCCGGCTCGTCGCGGACTTCCTGGCCGCCCCCGAGAGCCACCTCGGCGCCGAGGACGCGGACGCCGTCCGCCGTCCCGTGACCCGGGCGTGGACCGTGGCGGACGTGCCACTGCTCGACGAGGCGGCCGAACTGCTGGGCGAGGACGCCCGGTTGGCCCGGGCGCTCGCCGAACGCGAACGCGAGACGCAGATCGCCTACGCCCAGGGAGTCCTCGACGTCTCCTTCGCCTCGCGGACCTACGAGTTCGACGACAAGGAGGAGGAGGACTCCGAGGTCCTGTCCGCGCACGACATCATCGACGCCGAACGCTTCGCCGAACGCCACGAGGAGGACGACCACCGCAGCGCGGCCGAGCGCGCGGCGGCCGACCGCACCTGGGCGTTCGGGCACATCATCGTCGACGAGGCGCAGGAACTGTCGCCGATGGCCTGGCGGCTGCTCATGCGGCGCAGCCCGACCCGTTCGATGACGCTGGTCGGCGACCCCGCCCAGACCGCGGAGGCGGCGGGCGTCGGCTCCTGGTCCGGCATCCTCGAACCGTACGTCGGCGACCGCTGGGAGCACACCCGGCTCGGCGTCAACTACCGTACGCCCGCCGAGATCATGGACGTCGCCGCGGCGGTGGTCCGCGCGGAGCACCCCGGCTTCGAACCGCCGAGCTCGGTGCGGTCGACGGGGGTACGGCCGTGGGTGCGCGCCACCGACGACCTGCCCGGCGCGGTCGCCAAGGCCGTCGGGGAGCTGACCCCGGCCGAGGGCCGGCTCGCCGTGATCGCCCCGCGCGACCTGCACCGGAAGCTGGCCGCGCGACTGGACGGCGTGACCGCGGGCGCCGAGCCCGACCTCACCCGGACCGTCGTCCTGCTCGACCCGCGGCAGTCCAAGGGGCTGGAGTTCGACTCCGTGCTCGTGGTGGAGCCGGGGCGGTACGGGACGAGCGACCTGTACGTGGCGTTGACGCGGGCCACGCAGCGGCTGGGGGTGTTGCACACGGGGGCGTTGCCGGTGGCGCTGGGCGACGCGGTCGCCGACGCGGGGGGCCGCGTCGCCGGGTAACGGGGCGTCGCGGGGGCGGGGAGCGGGGCGTCGCGGGGGCGACGAGGGATGTCGCCCCCGCCGCCCCTTCCCTTCCCGTCCCGGGGGCTGCCGCCCCCGGACCCCCTTTCGGCCCGAAGGGCCTCGTCCTCAAGCGCCGGATGGGCTGGAGGGTTTGACGGGCCTCGTCCTCAAGCGCCGGATGGGCTGGAGGGTTTGACGGGCCTCGCCCTCAAGCGCCGGACAGGCTGGAGGGTCTGACGGGCTACGACTACGCCGGGCGCAGCCACACCGTCGACAGAGGTGGCAGGGTGAGCCTGATGCTGGCGGGGCGGCCGTGCCAGCCCTGGGGTTCCGGTTTGACCGGGTCCGGGTGGTGGACGTCGCTGCCGCCGTACTTCGCGGTGTCGGTGTTGAGGATCTCGTGCCAGGCCGGGATGTCGTCCGGGACGCCGAGACGGTACTCGTGGCGGACCACGGGGGCGAGGTTCGACACCGCGAGGAGCGGGCTGCCGTCCGCGTCGAAGCGCAGGAACGCGAAGACGTTGTCCTCCGCCGCGTCGCCCACCACCCACTGGAAACCGGACGGGTCGGTGTCCTGCTGCCACAGCGCGGGTGTGTGCCGGTAGAGGGTGTTCAGGTCGCGGACCAGGTCCCTGACCCCCCGGTGGTCGGCCTCCGCGCCGTACGCCGGGTCGAGCAGCCACCAGTCGGGGCCGCGCTCCTCGGACCATTCGGTGCCCTGGGCGAACTCCTGGCCCATGAAGATCAGTTGCTTGCCTGGATGGGCCCACATGAACGCCAGGTACGCCCGCAGGTTGGCCCGTTGCTGCCACCAGTCGCCGGGCATCTTCGACACCAGCGAGCCCTTGCCGTGCACGACCTCGTCGTGCGAGATCGGCAGGACGTAGTTCTCGCTGTACGCGTACACCATCGAGAACGTCATCTCGTGGTGGTGGTACTTGCGGTGGACCGGCTGGTGGCTCATGTAGTCGAGCGAGTCGTGCATCCAGCCCATGTTCCACTTCAGGCCGAAGCCGAGACCGCCGAAGCCGCCCGGACCCATGTGGTGGGTGGCCCGGGTGACGCCGTCCCACGCCGTGGACTCCTCGGCGACCGTCAGCACGCCCGGGACCCGCCGGTAGACCGTCGCGTTCATCTCCTGCAGGAACGCCACCGCGTCCAGGTTCTCCCGGCCGCCGTGCTCGTTGGGCACCCACTGGCCCGGCTCGCGCGAGTAGTCGAGGTAGAGCATCGAGGCGACGGCGTCCACCCGCAGCCCGTCGATGTGGAACTCCTCGCACCAGTACACGGCGTTCGCGACCAGGAAGTTGCGCACCTCGCGCCGGCCGTAGTCGAACTCCAGGGTGCCCCAGTCCGGATGGGCGGAACGCAGCGGGTTCTCGTGCTCGTACAGCGGGCGGCCGTCGAACTCGGCCAGCGCCCAGGAGTCCCGCGGGAAGTGAGCGGGCACCCAGTCCATGATCACGCCGATGCCGGCCCGGTGCAGGGCGTCGACGAGGTACTTGAAGTCGTCCGGGTCACCGAGGCGCGCGGTGGGGGCGTAGAACCCGGTGACCTGGTAGCCCCAGGACCCGCCGAAGGGGTGCTCCGCTACGGGCATCAGCTCGACGTGCGTGAAGCCCAGGTCCTTGACGTACGACGGCAGTTCCTCCGCCAGCTCGCGGTAGGTCAACCCCGGCCGCCAGGACGCCAGATGCACCTCGTACACCGAGAAGGGCGCCTTGTGCGCGGGCCGCTCGGCGCGGCGGGCGAGCCACTCCTCGTCCTGCCAGACGTGGCGCGAGGTGTGGACGACCGACGACGTCAGCGGCGGCACCTCGGTGCGGCGGGCCATCGGGTCGGCCCGCAGCGTCTTGGAACCGTCGGGCCGGGTGATCTCGAACTTGTACAGCTCGCCCTCGCCGACGCCGGGCACGAACAGCTCCCACACGCCGGTCCCGCCGAGCGAGCGCATGGGGTGACCGGTCGCGTTCCAGAAGTTGAAGGTGCCGGCCACCCGCACGCCCCGCGCGTTCGGCGCCCACACCGTGAAGCGGGTGCCGTCCACGCCCTGGTGCGTCATCGGCTCGGCGCCCAGCGCCTTCCACAGCTCCTCGTGCCGGCCCTCACCGATCAGGTGCAGGTCGAGGTCACCGAGCGCGGGCAGGAAGCGGTAGGCGTCCTCGGTCTCCTGGACCGTCTCCTCGTAGGCGACGAGCAGGCGGTAGCCGGGGACCGTGTCGAGCGGCAGCACCCCGGAGAAGAACCCGTCCCCGTCGTCGTGCAGCTCCGTCCGCGACTCGCCGACGACGACCGCCACGGACAGGGCGTACGGCCGGAACGCCCGGAAGACGATCCCGCCACCGGGCGCCGGGTGCGCGCCGAGCACGGAGTGCGGGGCGTGGTGCGCCCCGTCGAGCAGCCGCCAGCGGTCACCGATGTCGACGGCGGGCGAGAAGGGGGTCGGCGCGTCGCCGGAGTCCTCGGCGGGGGTGGGGGTGTGGGCGGGGGCCTCGGCCGCCGCGGCTTCCGCCGGTGTCGCCGCGGCCTCCGCCGCCGCAACCGCCGCGACCGGCTCGTCGGCGATCTGCTCGGCGGCCGCCTTCTTCGCCGTCGCCTTCTTCGCCGTCGCCTTCTTCGCCGTCGTCGTCTTCGCGATGACCTTCTTCGCGATGGTCTTCTTGGCGGCGGTCTTTTTGGCGGCTGCCTTCGTCGCGGCCGCCTTCTTCGTCACGGTCTTCCTGGCCGCGTCCTTCGGACCGACGGCCGTCTCAGCCGTCGTTGCTGCCGCCGTCTCGGCCACCGCCCGCTCGGCCGCTGCCTTCTTCACCGCGGCGGTCTTCGTCGGAGCGGCCTTCTTCGTGACGGTCTTCTTGGTGACGGCCTTCTTCGCCGCGTCCTTGGGACCGGCCGCCGCCTCGCCCGCCGCCGCCCCGGCGGTCGCCTTCTCGGCGGCCGCCTTCTTCGTGGTCGCCTTCTTCGTCGCGGCCTTCTTCGCGACGACCGTCCTGGTCTCCGGAGTGCTGGAGACGGCCGCCGTCCGGGCCACCGTCTTCTTGGCCGTCTTCTCGGCCGTGGCCTTCCGCGCCGGGGTCTTCTTCGCCGCGGTGGTTCCGGCTGCCGTCTTCTCCGCCACGGTCTTCTTCGCCACGGCCGTCTTCTCGGCCACGGCCGTCTTCTTCGCCACGGCCTTCTTCGCGGCCGTCTTCTCCGGCGAAGCGTTGGTCGCCGGGACCTCCTTCGCGACCGTCTTCGTAGCCGAGGCCCTGGTCGCCGGGGTCTTCCTCGCAGTCGTCGTCTTCGTCGTCTTCTTAGCCGGGGGCTTCTCCCCGGCGACCGCCTCGACCGTCTCCACCGTCTTCTCGGCGGCCTTCTTCACGGCCCTGCGGGCCGTCTCCACGCCTTTCTCCGCGCTCTTCCTCACGGACCTCTTCTTCTGCGCGGCGGCCGGCTGCGCGGTGCTGGTGCTTTCCTCGGCCGTCTTCTTCGGATCCGGACCGCTGGACGGGGGGCGGGGGGTCACGGGTGGTGCCTCCTGGGCGCAGGGTGAGGTCAGGACAGGTCGGGTGAGGCGAGGCGGCGCACCGCGGACAGCGGTACCGGCAGCCAGTCGGGACGGTGCCGCGCCTCGTAGAGGACTTCGTAGACGGCTTTGTCCGTCTCGTAGGCGCGCAACAGCACGGGGTCGGTGCGCGGATCGCGGCCGGCCACGTCCGCGTACCCGGAGCAGTACGCGGCCCGGCAGGTCTCCGCCCAGCCCGGTACCGGCACCTCCGCGGAGTGCGCCGCGTAGTCGAAGGAGCGCAGCATCCCCGCGATGTCCCGCCCGGTCGGCTGGGGCATCCGGCGTTCGGCCAGCGGCTTCGACGGCTCGCCCTCGAAGTCGATCAGGGACCACTGTCCGGTCGGCGAGCGCAGGCACTGGCCGAGGTGCAGGTCGCCGTGGATGCGCTGGGCGGTCCAGGTGCGGCCCTCGGCGGCCAGGTCGGCCAGCGCGGTGAAGGCGGAGCGCAGGCCGGGGGCGTACGGCCGGAGCGCGGGCACCGCCTGCGCGGCGAGGTCGAGGCGCTCGATCATGCCGTCGACCAGCAGTTCCACCTGGCTGTGGCCGAGGGTGACGGTGGGCAGGGCCCGGGCGAGCGCGGTGTGCACCTCGGCGGTGGCCCGGCCCAGTTCGCGCGCCTCGGTGCCGAAGTCCTCGCCCTTGGCGAGTTCGCGCAGCGCCAGCTCCCAGCCGTCTGAGGCGCCCTGCACGAAGGGCTGCAGCACGCCGAGGACGTACGACTGGCCGGCCAGCTCCGCCCGCAGCCATCCCGTCGGCGCGGGCACCCGCGGGCAGCCCTCCCGGGCCAGCGCCAGCGGCAGTTCCAGGTCGGGGTTCACGCCGGGCACGATCCGGCGCAGCAGCTTCAGGATGAACGTGTCTCCGTAGACGATCGACGAGTTGGACTGCTCGGCGGTCATCAGGCGTGGGACGAGTCCGTCGCGGATCTCCTGGTTCGGGTCCCGCTCGAAACGCAGCCCGCCGATCCTGGTCCCGGTGCGCAGTGCCTCCAGGAGCAGTCCGGCGGGCCGGGCGTCGTACAGGGCGTCGTAGACCGTGTGTCCGGCGAACGGGCCGTCCTGTGCGTGTCCGATGAGCGCGGGCGCCAGCCGGGGTGGCAGCGCCTCGCGCTCGCCTATCAGGAGCTGGTAGGTGTCACCCGGGTGGGCCGGGCCGCCCAGCGCGGACGGCTGGTGGGCGCGCACCAGCAGGTGGTGCAGGCTCAGCTTTCCGCCGGCCGGGACCAGCTCGGTGGCCGCGACCAGCGAGAACCCGGTGACCGGACGTCCCTTGCCCGCGAACCAGCGCTGCCGCGGCAGCCACTCCCGCAGCAGGGGGTCCAGCGACGCAAGGAGGCCGGGACTGGTGGTGGCGGTACGGATGACGGCTTCCGACATGGGCGTCGCGTCCTTTCCCCGGGGGGTCGGGGGGTGTTACTGATGCGGTGCCCCGGGCGGGGCGGTGGAAACCGCCCCGCCCGGGTTCGGCGGGCATCTACGCGGTGTCCCTGCGCAGCCGGAACCAGTAGAAGCCGTGTCCCGCGAGGGTCAGGAGGTACGGCAGCTCGCCGATGGCCGGGAAGCGGACCCCACCGAACAGCTCGACCGGATGCCGGCCTTCGAAGGCGCTCAGATCGAGCTCCGTCGGCTGTGCGAACCGCGAGAAGTTGTGCACGCACAGCACCAGGTCGTCCTCGTACTCGCGGAGGAAGGCGAGGACGGCGGGGTTGGAGGAGGGGAGTTCGGTGTAGGAGCCGAGGCCGAAGGCGTGGTTCTGTTTGCGGATCTCGATCATGCGCCGGGTCCAGTGCAGGAGCGAGGACGGCGAGGACATGGAGGCCTCGACGTTGGTGACCTGGTAGCCGTAGACCGGGTCCATGATCGTGGGCAGGTAGAGCCGGCCGGGGTCGCAGGAGGAGAAGCCGGCGTTGCGGTCGGGGGTCCACTGCATGGGGGTGCGGACGGCGTCGCGGTCGCCGAGCCAGATGTTGTCGCCCATGCCGATCTCGTCGCCGTAGTAGAGGATCGGCGAGCCGGGCAGGGACAGCAGCAGCGCGGTGAACAGCTCGATCTGGTTGCGGTCGTTGTCGAGCAGGGTGGCGAGGCGGCGGCGGATGCCGATGTTGGCGCGCATGCGGGGGTCTTTCGCGTACTCGGCCCACATGTAGTCGCGTTCCTCGTCGGTGACCATCTCCAGGGTCAGCTCGTCGTGGTTGCGCAGGAAGATGCCCCACTGGCAGCCGGAGGGGATGGCCGGGGTCTTGGCGAGGATCTCGGAGACCGGGTAGCGCGACTCGCGGCGGACGGCCATGAAGATGCGGGGCATGACCGGGAAGTGGAACGCCATGTGGCACTCGTCGCCGCCGGCCTCGTAGTCGCCGAAGTAGTCGACGACGTCCTCGGGCCACTGGTTCGCCTCCGCCAGCACGACCGTGTCCGGGTAGGAGGCGTCGATCTCCTTGCGGACCCGCTTGAGGAACTCATGGGTTGCAGGAAGGTTTTCGCAGTTGGTGCCTTCCTCCTGGAAGAGGTACGGCACCGCGTCCAGCCGGAATCCGTCGATGCCGAGGTCCAGCCAGAACCGCAGCGCGGAGATCATCTCCTCCTGGACGGCCGGGTTCTCGTAGTTGAGGTCCGGCTGGTGGGAGAAGAAGCGGTGCCAGTAGTACTGCTTGCGGACCGGGTCGAAGGTCCAGTTGGAGGCTTCGGTGTCGACGAAGATGATCCGCGCGTCCGGGTACTGCTTGTCGTCGTCGGCCCACGTGTAGTAGTCGCCGTAGGGGCCGTCGGGGTCCTTGCGCGACTCCTGGAACCACGGATGCTGGTCGCTGGTGTGGTTCATGACGAAGTCGATGATGACCCGCATGCCGCGCTGGTGGGCGGCGTCGACGAACTCCACGAAGTCGGCGAGGTCACCGAACTCGGGCAGGACGGCGGTGTAGTCCGAGACGTCGTAGCCGCCGTCGCGCAGCGGCGACTTGAAGAAGGGCGGCAGCCACAGGCAGTCGATACCCAGCCACTGCAGGTAGTCGAGCTTGGCGGTCAGGCCCTTGAGGTCGCCGACGCCGTCGCCGTTGCTGTCCTGGAAGGAGCGCACCAGGACCTCGTAGAAGACGGCTCGTTTGAACCAGTCGGGGTCGCGGTCCTTGGCGGGGGTGTCCTCGAAGGTGTCCGGGACGGGCTCGTTGACGATCATATTGTGGGTGACCCTCCGATCTGCGGGGTGGACGGTCGCAGAACCGTGAAGACGTGTGCGGGTCGGGTGCCCGGTTCGAGGCGTACGTAATTGGCCCTGCCCCAGTGATAGGTCTCACCCGTGAGTTCGTCACGCACCGGCACCGACTCGTGCCACTCCAGGCCGAGTTGCGGCATGTCCAACGAGACCGTCGCCTCCTGGGTGTGGTGGGGGTCGAGGTTGGCGACCACCAGAACCGTGTTCGAACCCTGTCGCTTCGAGTATGCGATCACCGCGTCCTGGTCCGCATGGTGGAAGTGGAGATCGCGGAGCTGACGCAGCGCGGGGCTGGCCCGCCGGATGGTGTTGAGCCGGGTGATGAGGGGGGTGATGGTGCGGCCGGTGCGTTCGGCGGCGTCCCAGTCGCGGTGCCTGAGCTGGTACTTCTCCGAGTCGAGGTACTCCTCGCCGCCCTCGCGCAGGGGTGCGTTCTCGCACAGTTCGTAGCCGCTGTAGACGCCCCAGGTGGGGGAGAGGGTGGCGGCCAGCACGGCCCGGACCTCGAACGCGGGCCGGCCGCCGCGCTGGAGGTAGGCGTGCAGGATGTCGGGGGTGTTGACGAAGAAGTTGGGCCGCATGTAGGCGGCCGACTCCCCCGACAGGTCGCTGAGGTACTCGGTGAGTTCCTGCTTGGTGTTGCGCCAGGTGAAGTAGGTGTACGACTGCTGGAAGCCGATCTGGGCCAGGGTGTGCATCATCGCCGGCCGGGTGAACGCCTCGGC